>JALYMZ010000139.1 GCA_030773435.1 Actinomycetota bacterium
GCCACAACCGCCGCGAGGCCGACGCCGACCCCACCGCGCACGCGGAGATGCTGGCGCTGCGTGCGGCGGCCGGCGCCGTGGGCACGTGGCGGCTGGCCGGCTGCACTTTGGTCGTGACCCTGGAGCCGTGCACGATGTGCGCCGGCGCGGCCGTCCTGGCCCGGGTTGAGCGGGTGGTCTTCGGCGCGTACGACGACAAGGCCGGCGCCGTGGGATCGCTGTGGGACGTCGTACGCGACCGGCGGCTCAACCACCGGCCGGAGGTCGTCGGTGGCGTGCTCGCCGCGGAGTCGACGGCGCTGCTGCACGGCTTCTTCGCCGGGCACCGGGCCGCCGGTCGCGGTTTCTGAGCGGCAACCGGGGTCCGGTACCCTCCTACGCGGTGGTGTGTCCGAGCGGCCTAAGGAGCACGCCTCGAAAGCGTGTGAGGGTTCACGCCCTCCGTGGGTTCAAATCCCACCGCCACCGCCATCCTTTCGGCGGCGTTCTCCGGCGCGCGCGGCGACGCGGCGGCTCTCCGACCGTCCCGCGGAGCTGAGGCCGGGGCCGGGCGGGCGGCCGCGGCTCGAGCCGCGTAGGAGGAGATTGTGCGCTGGGACGCCGAAAGTCTCCTTTGCTCCGGCGGACGCGATGAGTAACTTTCGCCGGGACCGCTATCATCGGGGTGTGACGATGAATGCTGCCAACGACCGGGCGACCCTCGATGCCGGGGTCGCGCTCGGCTCGGCGGCCTCGCTGTTCCGGGCGCTCGGTGACCCGGCCCGCCTGGCGATCCTGCACCACCTCACGCTCGGCGAGCACCGGGTGCTCGAGCTCACCGCCCACCTCGGCCTGGCCCAGAGCACCGTGTCGGGACACCTCGCCTGCCTGCGCGCCTGCGGGCTGGTCGAGTCGCGACCGCAGGGGCGAGCGTCGGTATTCTCCCTCGCTGCCGAGCCGCAGCTGCGCGACGTGCTCGCCGCCGCCGAGCGGCTGCTCGTCGCGACCGGCCAGCAGGTGCTGCAGTGCCGACAGTACGACGGGCAGCGGCGATGACCCCAGCGGCGACGCGCCACACCCACCGGGCGTTGCCGGCCGCCCGCCGCGCCGAGCTGGGCCGGCGGGCGCGGCTGCTGGCGGCCGCCTCGGTCGCCTACAACCTGGCCGAGGCCGTCATCGCCCTCAGCGCCGGCGCAGTGGCAGGCTCGGTCGCACTGGTCGGGTTCGGCCTGGACTCGCTGATCGAGGTGTCCAGCGGACTGGTCATCCTGTGGCAGTACGCGCACCCGCTGCCGGAGTCCCGCGAGCGCCTCGCCGGTCGCCTCATCGCGGTGTCGTTCCTCGCCCTCGCCGGCTACGTCGGCGTCGAGTCGAGCCGGGCGCTCCTCGGCGGTGCCAATCCCGACAGCTCGCCGGTGGGCATCGTCCTGGCCGCGGTGTCCTTGACCGTGATGCCGTTCCTGTCCTGGGCCCAACGGCGTACCGGCCGCGCACTGCACTCCGCCGCCGTGGTCGCCGACAGCGGGCAGACGCTGCTCTGCAGCTATCTGTCCGCGGCCTTGCTGGTCGGTCTGGTCCTGAACGCGGTGCTCGGGTGGGCGTGGGCGGACCCGGCCGCGGGGCTGGTGATCGCTGGCATCGCGCTGCGCGAGGGGGTCCAGTCGTGGCGGGGACGCGGCTGCTGCGCCGGCACGGCGGAGCGCCACTAGGATCAGGGCTCCCACCCGGCGCGTGGTGAGGGGGGCACGGTGACGATCGACCAGCTCGACGCCCTCCTCCTCGCCGGCACGGTCGTGCTGCTCGCCGCGATCCTCGCGGTGCGGGTCTCGGTGCGGGTGGGCCTGCCGAGCCTGCTCGTCTACCTGCTGATGGGCGTCGCCTTGGGGGAATCCGGCCTCGGCATCCAGTTCGACGACGCCGCGCTGGCGCACGCGCTCGGGTTCGCCGCGCTGGCCGTGATCCTCGCCGAGGGTGGGCTCACCACCCGCTGGACGGAGGTGCGGCCGTCGATGCCGCTCGGTGTGGTCCTCGCCACCGTGGGGGTCGCCGTGAGCGTCGCTGTCATGGCGGTCTTCGGGCGCTACGCGCTGGGGCTGGACTGGCAGCTCGCCGTGCTGCTGGGCGCCGTGACGTCGCCCACCGACGCCGCCGCGGTTTTCAGCGTGCTGCGCCGGGTGCCGCTGCCCCGTTCGCTCACCGGCGTGCTGGAGTCGGAGTCCGGCCTCAACGACGCACCAACCGTGCTCCTCGTGACCCTGGTGAGCGCCGGTTCCGGCACCGCCTACAGCCCGCTGCAGTTCGTCGGGATCAGCGCCTACCAGCTCGGGTTCGGCGCGGTCTACGGGCTGCTCGTCGGGTTCGCCGCGGCCTGGGTGCTGCGCCGGGTGGCGCTGCCGTCGTCCGGCCTGTACCCGATCGCGGTGCTGGCCTTCACGGTCTTCGCGTACGCCGGTTCGGCCGCGCTGCACGCCAGCGGCTTCGCCGCCGTCTACCTTGCCGCGCTCGTACTCGGCAACGCGGATCTACCGCACCGGCTGCCCACGCGATCCTTCGCCGAGGGCATGGCGTGGGTCGCCCAGATCGGCCTCTTCATCATGCTCGGGATGCTCGCGACACCGTCCCGGCTGGAGCTGTGGCACGTCGGTGCTGGCCTGTTCGCCGGCGCGGTGCTGACGTTCCTGGCCCGGCCGCTCTCGGTCGTGGCGAGCGCGACCCGGTCCGCGCTCCGGTGGCGCGAGCAGGTCTTTCTCGCCTGGGCCGGGTTGCGCGGTGCGGTGCCGATCGTCCTGGCCACGGTCCCGCTGGCCGAGGGCGTCCCCGGCGCCCGTGACCTGTTCGACCTCGTCTTCGTCATCGTCGTCGTCTACACGCTGGTGCAGGGGCCGACGCTGCGCTGGGTCGCCCAGCGGCTCGCGGTCACCGCGGCCGGGGAGGCGCGCGACATCGACGTCGAGGCTGCGCCGCTGGACCGCCTCGCCGCCGACCTGCTGCAGGTCCGGATCCCCGGCGGCTCCCGGCTGCACGGTGTCGAGATCGGCGAGCTGCGGCTGCCGACCGGAGCCTCGGTGTCGCTGGTCGTGCGGGACGGGGCCAGCCTCGTGCCCGACCGGCGTACGGTGCTGCGCACCGGCGACGACCTGCTGGTCGTCACTCCGCGTCGGGTCCGCGAGGACACCGAGAACCGGTTGCGCGAGGTCGCGCACGCGGGCCGCTTGGCGACGTGGCTGCGTCGGTCCGACACCGGGAACGCCTGAACCGCCGCCCGGCCTCACCCGGAGGCCTCGTCCCTGGCCGGGCAGCCGGGATCGCCCGTACGCACCCGCAGGCGCCTCGGCGCCTGGTCGCGCAGACCCTCGAACGGCCCCACTATGAGCACGTTGACACCCGGGCCCAGCAGGTCGGTGCGGGCAAGCATGCGGGCCCGCCGGAACTGTTTGCGTACCAGGCGGGCCTCCGCGGAGTCCTCGGGACCCCAGATCAGGATTCCGGGTCGGTCGATCGCGATGTCGTCGGGTGCGTTGCCGAGCTGGCCTGGCCGGAACCCGACGTCGGTCAGTGCCTCGAAGACCTCGCCGGCGGTGCCGGAGGGAGCACCAGCGTTGTACACGCTCACCTGGATCTGCGCCGGCCGCACCGTGCGGGTGGTCGCCGGCTCGCACGTCGGCGACGGTGCCGGCGTGGCGGTGCGGTTCGCACCGGTCGGGGCCGACGCGTCACCGCGCTGCAGGCCCTGCCAGCCGTACCATGCGCCCGCGACGAGGATGCCCAGCAGCACCAGCATCGTGATCGTCGTACGGATATGCCTGGCCATCGCGCCTCCCGAGACGTGGCCTACTCAGCCGGGCAGCTCGTGCACGCGGGCGTGCAGCACCTGCCGCTGGTGCAGGGCCGCGCGCAGCGCACGGTGCAGCCCGTCCTCGAGGTAGAGGTCGCCGCGCCAGTGCACCACGTGCGCGAACAGGTCACCGTAGAACGTCGAGTCGTCGTCGAGCAGCGTGGTGAGGTCGAGGGTGCCCTTGGTAGTGATCAGCTGGTCGAGCCGAACCTGCCGGGGCGGCAGCTGCGCCCAGTCCCGCTGCCGCAACCCGTGCTCTGGGTAGGGCCGACCCTCCCCGACCTGCTTGAAGATCACGCTGCCGAGTGTAGGTGTGCGCGGGTCCGGCGGCCGGGTGACCACTGGGC
>JALYMZ010000140.1 GCA_030773435.1 Actinomycetota bacterium
CGGCGGCTCCGGCCAGCCCGGTGACCCGCTCCATCGGCACCTCGGCCAGGTCGACGATGTCGGGGACGAGGGCCTGCTTGGCCGCGTCGCTCGGCCCGCGCAGCATGCCCGCGACGGCGACGAGGGCGAGCAGCGCGGGGAAGGACAGCGCCCCGTAGCCGTGCAGCAGCGGGATCGCGCCGACGACGACGACGCTGGCCGCGTCGGCACCGACCGCGACCCGCCGGGCACCGAGCCGGTCGATCAGCGGGCCGCCGAACGCCTTGGCCAGCACGTACGGGCCCATCTCGGCGAAGCCGACGAGGCCGGTGAGCGTCGCGCTGCCGGTGGTGGTCAGCGCGAACCAGGGCAGCGCGATCATCGACAGCCGGGTGCCGGACAGGGAGATCGCCTCGGCAGCCAGCCATCCGGCCAGCGAGCGGCGTCCATGCCGCCGGCTCGCGGTGCTCACGCGGGCTCCTCGCCGTCGTCGCCGCGGGCGACCGTGCCGGGCCGCGGGAACGCGTGCAGCTGGAAGATCACCTGGGCAGTGCCTGGCGGCGCATCCTCGGGCTCGGGGTCCTGGCTGCGGTAGGTCTCGAGCAGCGCGACGAGCTCCTCCAGCAGCGTGTGCGCCTGCTCGGGGTCCAGGTGCAGCCGCCAGTCGCTGATCGTGGACGCCCGCCGCCACTCCGGCGGCAGCAGCTGCCGCTCCTCGACGGCGCGTTGCAGCTGCTCGGTGTGTACGACTGCCAGCCCCTGGACCAGGGCGTCGACCGCGTCGCGACCTGCCTGGTCGCCACCCTCCTCGTCGGTCCAGGTGGAGCGGTGCACCGATCGCCACCAGCGGTCGCGGCCGGTGCCGCGCTCGGTGTCCTCCGCGACGTAGCCATGCGCGGCGAGCTGGCGCAGGTGGTAGCTGGTGGCCCCCGAGTTCAGCCCCAGACGCTCGGCGAGCCGGGTGGCCGTGGACGGTCCGTCGGAGCGCAGCAGCCCGAGCAAGCGCAGCCGGACCGGGTGCGACAGCGCCCGCAGCGCGGCCGGTTGGGGGACGTAGCGGTCGAGCGGCACGGTGGCCAGGCTACTCTTGCAAAGAAACTGTGCAAACGTTTCTTTGGATATGTGCGTCCCTGCGAACCGGTCAGCAGCGACCGAACTCTGCCGGCGTGTCGTCGTCGGTCGTGACCGGTCCCGCGGGCGGTTGCCGGGCCGGCGGCCGCGTCGGGCGTACGGCGCTGTCGCGGCCGCCGCCGGACGTCCCGGCGTAGACTGGCACTCCGAACCCGCGAGTGCCAGCAAGCCGATGCCACCGGTGGAAGGAGACCGCGCGATGCTCGACGACCGCAAGCTCGCCGTGCTCCGTGCCATCGTGGAGGACTACGTGGCGACCCAGGAGCCGGTCGGCTCCAA
Source organism: Actinomycetota bacterium (assembly GCA_030773435.1). Lineage (GTDB taxonomy): Bacteria > Actinomycetota > Actinomycetes > Propionibacteriales > Nocardioidaceae > JALYMZ01. The sequence continues at coordinate 1,390 of JALYMZ010000140.1, forward strand.
GGCGCTGGTCGAACGGCACGGGCTCGGTGTCTCACCGGCGACGGTGCGCAACGACATGGCCGTGCTGGAGGACGAGGGCTTCATCACCCAGCCGCACACCAGCGCCGGGCGCATCCCGACCGACAAGGGCTACCGGCTGTTCGTCGACCGGCTGACCACGGTCAAGCCGCTGTCCAGCGCGGAGCGGCGGGCGATCTCGACCTTCCTCGAAGGCGCAGTGGACCTGGACGACGTCGTGCAGCGCACGGTGCGGATGCTCGCTCAGCTCACCCGGCAGGTGGCGATCGTGCAGTACCCGACGCTGTCGCGCTCCAGCGTGCGCCACATCGAGCTGGTCATGCTCAACGCCGGCCGGCTGCTGTTCGTGCTCATCACCAGCAGCGGGCGGGTGGAGCAGCGGGTGATCGAGCTGCCGGAGCCGGTCGACGAGGCGACGCTGGGTGACCTGCGCGCGCGGCTCAACGCGGCGGTCGTCGGCCAGCGCCTGACCGACGCCGCCGGGCGGATCGGGGACCTCGGCGAGGGGTTCCCGCCGGAGCAGCGAGCCGCGGTGTCACTGGTGGCGGCCACGCTGGTGGAGACCATCTCCGGCGAGCGGTCCGACGAGCGGGTGCTCATCGGCGGCACCGCGAACCTCACCCGGTTCGGTGACGACTTCGAGCGGTCAATCAAGCCGATGCTGGAGGCCCTGGAGGAGCACGTCGTGCTGCTGAAGCTGCTCGGCGAGGCCACGAGCCCGAGCACGCTCACCGTACGGATCGGCCACGAGCAGCCCTACCAGGAGCTGGCGAGCACCAGCGTCGTCGCCACCGGCTACGGTCCTGGCGACGAGGCGCTGGCCGCGCTGGGTATCGTCGGGCCGACCCGGATGGACTATCCCGGCACGATGGCCGCGGTGGGTGCCGTCGCCCGTTACGTCAGCTCGATCCTCGGGGAGTCCTAGCCGTGCGTCCGCGCCTGTCTCGTCGTACCCCCACACCGCACATCGACCACCTCTACAACGGACCCCACAGATGGCCAGCAGCATGACGCAGGACTACTACGAGATCCTCGGCGTCCGCCGGGACGCCACCGCCGATGAGATCAAGAAGGCCTACCGCCGGCTGGCCCGCCAGCTGCACCCCGACGTCAACCCGGACGAGGCGACGCAGGAGCGGTTCAAGGACGTCACCCGGGCCTACGAGGTGCTGTCGGATCCCCGGAAGCGCGAGATGTACGACCTCGGAGCCGACCCGCTGGCGGCGGCCGGTGCGGGCGGCGGTTTCGGGCAGGGCTTCTCGTTCACCGACATCATGGACGCGTTCTTCGGGCAGGGCACGGCCGCGGGTGCGGCGCGCGGCCCCCGCTCGCGGGTACGCCGGGGACAGGACGCGCTGATCCGCCTCGAGGTCGACCTCGCCGACGCGGCGTTCGGCACCACCCGTGAGCTCAACGTCGACACGGCGGTGACCTGCGGCACCTGCGCGGGCTCCGGCGCTGCGCCGGACTCCAGTCCGATGCCCTGCCGGACGTGCCACGGTCGCGGTGAGATCCACCAGGTGCAGCGCTCCTTCCTCGGCGAGATCCGCACGATGCGCCCGTGTCCGGTGTGCCGCGGCTACGGCACCGTGATCGCCGACCCGTGCAAGGAGTGCGCCGGTGACGGGCGGGTGCGGGCCCGGCGCACCATCAGTGTCAAGATCCCCGCCGGCGTCGACGCCGGCACTCGCGTGCAGCTGTCCGGGCAGGGCGAGGTCGGACCGGGTGGCGGCCCCGCCGGGGACCTGTACGTCGAGATCGACGTCCTGCCGCACCGGCTCTTCACCCGCGACGGGGACGACTTGCACTGCACGGTGACGCTGCCGATGACGGCCGCGGCGCTCGGCACCAAGGTCGACCTGCCGACGCTGGAGGCCGACGTGGGCGGCAGCGAGCTGGAGGCCAGTGTGCCGCTCGACATCCGGCCGGGCACGCAGTCGGGTGAGACCATCCGGCTCGCGGCCCGGGGAGTGCCCCGGCTGCGCAGCGGCGGCCGCGGTGACCTCGTCGTGCACGTGATCGTCGAAACCCCGACCCGGCTGGACCACCGGCAGGAGGAGCTGCTACGCGAACTCGCTGCCGCCCGCGGGGAGGACCAGCCCCAGGGGTCGTTCACCCGCCCAGCCAAGACGATGTTCGATCGGCTGCGCGACGCGTTCGGCCCTCGCTGACCGGCGCGGTAGGGTGACGCACCCGCCGATGTTCCTCGCCGACCCCGACCGGCTCGGCGCGCCTGTGGTCGTTCTCGACGGTACCGAGGGCCGGCATGCGGCGCTGGTGCGCCGGCTGCGCGTGGGGGAGCGGGTCGACCTGACCGACGGTGTCGGCCAGGTCGCTCGGTGCGAGGTCGAGGAAGCGTCCCGGTCGAGCCTGCGGTGCCGGGTCCTGGACCGGTACGCCGAGCCGCCGGCGACCCCGCGACTGGTCGTCGTGCAGGCGCTGCCCAAGGGCGATCGTGGTGAGCTGGCCGTGGAGCTGCTGAGCGAGGTCGGCGTCGACGTGATCGTTCCGTGGGCGGCGGCGCGCTGCGTCACCCGGTGGCGTGGTGACCGGGCGGCGACGTCGCTGGCGAAGTGGCGCGCGGCGGCTCGGGAGGCGACGAAGCAGGCCCGGCGGGCGTGGCTGCCCGAGGTCCGCGACCTGGCGTCGACCGAGCAGGTCGCGGCCCTGCTGTCCGGTTCCGCGGTGGGCGTGGTGCTGCACGAGTCGGCGCTGCGACCGGCGGCCGGGCTGGAGGCTCCGGCGGTCGGTGACGTGGTGCTCGTCGTCGGCCCGGAGGGCGGGATCAGCCCCGACGAGCTCCGGCTGTTCGCCGGGGCCGGCGCGGAGTCGGTTCGGCTCGGGCCGACGGTGCTGCGCACCTCGACCGCCGGTGTCGTCGCCGCCGGTGTGCTGCTCTCCCGCACCCCGCGTTGGCGCTGAGCCCGAACCGCTCGGGGGCACGTACTACGCCTCCGGGCGGTGACCCCGCACAGTACCCACTTCTTCGGGGCGCTCACTCCGCAGATCGGCCCGCGCGACAGGGTAAGAGACCGGCGATGACCGGACCTCCGGCTCTCACTCGACGGTGATCGCCTTGGTGTCCTCGGCTACCAGCGAGCCGTCCTCGGCAGAGGACTCGTAGGCGCGCAGCACGTACTCACCCGGCGGCAGCTGCACCGTATCGGACCACTCCGAGAAGACCATCGCGCCGCCGACCGCCGTGGTGGCGCCGTCCGCCACGACCTGGTCGCCACGCAGCACCTGCCACGCCACGTTGGCCTCGAACGTGTTCGCCACGCCGCGGAACGTCAGCCGCCGACCGACCGTCGCGCCCTGCGGCGGGTCGGTGATCCAGATCGGCGACTGCACGGTGAGCTGGTCGGCGCGGGCGACCGGTTCCGCGGTCGGCGACCCGAACAGCTGGTCCACCGGCTCGCCCTCGACCAGGATCCGCACCGGGTCGGTGGACTGCAGCGCCGCCTGGGCCGTGTAGACCAGCTGCTGGACGGTCAGGTCGGCGAGCTGCGGCGTCACCTCGGCACCGGCGTAGGTGTCGAGCGTCTCCGCGGACAGGTCGACGGTGATCACGCCGTCGTCACGCCGCACCGACAGCGCGTCGCTGTCCGGCGCCCACGGGGTGAAGTAGTCGGGATCGGCCGGTACGCGCTGCAGCATCTGGTCGAGCGCGGCCTCGCCCCGGCTGGCCGGCGTCGTGACCAGTTGGAACTCCCGGAACAGCCGGGGCCCGAGCCCGGTGCGCCCCAGGTAGTAGACCGGCACGGTCAGGTCACGCTCGGGCGGCGCAGACGGCGTCGAGCT
>JALYMZ010000141.1 GCA_030773435.1 Actinomycetota bacterium
GCGCGGGCGACCGGACGTGGTGCGCGCCGGGCGTTCGTGCTGGCCCGCCGCGCGACCCATGCCGAAGGCGCCGGCGAGTCCGGGCTGTCCCGGCTGCTGGAGCTGCACGCGTTCAATGCCGCCGGGGACGCGGCCGTCGCGGTCGCCCTGGCCGGCACGCTGTTCTTCCAGGTTCCGACCGGCGAGGCCCGCGGGCAGGTGGCTCTGTTCCTGCTGCTGACCATGCTGCCGTTCGCGATCGTGGCCCCGCTGATCGGGCCGTTCCTGGACCGGTTCCGGCGCGGGCGGCGGTGGGCGATCGGGTACACGATGGCCCTGCGGGCGTTCCTGTGCTGGGTGCTGGCCACGTCCGTCACCACCGAGTCCGTCGCGCAGTTCCCGGCTGCCCTGGGCGTGCTGGTGGCGTCCAAGGCATACGGCGTGACGCGCGCCTCCGCGGTGCCGCGGCTGATCCCGCACGGCCTCACACTGGTCAAGACCAACTCGCGTGTCTCGCTGGCCGGCGTGGCCGGCGCGGCGCTCTCCGCGCCGCTCGCCGGCGGCCTGGCGTGGCTGGGTCCGCAGTGGACGCTGCGCTACGCGTTCCTGGTCTTCGTCGGCGGGACGATCCTGGCGATCCTGTTGCCGTCGCGGGTGGACTCGGCCGTCGGTGAGGACGCCGTGGCGATGAACGAGATGGGCGGCGGAGCCCGGCGCAGCCGCCGGCTCGGGATCACGCCGGTCGTGGTCACCGGCCTGCGGGCGAACGCGGGGCTGCGTGGGCTGTCCGGGTTCCTCACCATGTACATGGCGTTCCTGCTGCGGGACCGGCCGTTCGCGGGCTGGGAGGACCGAACCGCGCTGCTGCTCGGCCTCGTGGTGGGCGCCGCGGGTCTGGGGAGCACGCTCGGCACCGTGCTGGGCAACTGGCTGCGAGCGCACCGGCCCGAGGTCATCGTCGTCGTGGTACTGGTCGCCGACGCTGCGATGGCGGTCACGGCGGCACTGCTCTACAGCCTGCCGGTGGCGGTCGCCCTCGGGCTCACCGTCGGCCTGTGCCAGCAGCTGGGCAAGCTGTCACTGGACGCGCTGATCCAGGACGACGTACCGGAAAAGGTGCGGACCAGCGTGTTCGCGCGCTCGGAGACGCTGTTGCAGCTGTCGTGGGTCCTCGGCGGGGGGCTCGGCATCGCCCTGCCGCTGCAGCCGCGCCTGGGACTCGGTATCGTCGCCGCGCTGCTGCTCGGCTGGGTCGTCGTGGTGCTGCGGGGGCGGGCCGCGGTGAAGCGACGGCAGGCGCGCTTCGCCCTGACGGCGGCGGCACCGACCGGCGACACCCCCGTCACCGGAAGGCCGCCAGGCCGGTGAGCGCCTGCCCCACGACGAGCTGGTGTATCTCCGACGTCCCCTCGTAGGTCAGCACCGACTCGAGGTTGGTGGCGTGGCGCAGCACCGGGTACTCCAGCGTGATGCCGTTGGCGCCGAGGACGCTGCGGCACTCGCGTGCGATGGCGATCGCCTCGCGGACGTTGTTGAGCTTGCCGAGGCTCACCTGGTCGGCGCGCAGGCCGCCGGTCTCCTTGCGGCGGCCGAGGTGCAGCGCCAGCAGCATCGCCTTGCCGAGCTCGAGGGTCATGTCGGCGAGCTTGGCCTGGGTGATCTGGAACCCTGCGATCGGGCGGTCGAACTGCTCTCGGGAGAGCGCATAATCGAGCGTCGTCTCCAGGCAGTCGCGGGCGGCGCCGACGGCACCGAAGATGATGCCGAACCGGGCCTCGTTGAGACAGCCGAGCGGGCCGGCCAGCCCACGCGCCTCCGGCAGTACCGCGTCGGCGGGCAGCCGCACCCCGTCGAGCACCAGCTCGCCGGTGCTGGACGCGCGCAGCGACAACTTGTGCCGCACCTCCTGCGCGCTGAACCCGTCGGTGCCCGCGGGCACGAGAAAACCCCGGATCCCCTCGTCCGTGCCGGCCCACACCACGGCCACCTCGGCCACCGGCCCGTTGGTGATCCACATCTTGGTCCCGGACAGCAGCCAGTCGCTGCCGTGCCGCTTCGCACGCGTGCGCATGCCGGCCGGGTTGGACCCGAAGTCCGGCTCGGTCAGGGCGAAGCATCCGATCGCCTCGCCGCGCGCCATCCGGGGCAGCCACTCCCGCTTCTGCTCGTCGCTGCCGTGCGCCCAGATCGCGTACATCGCCAGGGACCCCTGCACCGAGACCAGGCTGCGGATCCCGGAGTCACCCGCCTCCAGCTCCATGCAGGCGAGGCCGTAGGCGACGGCGCCGGTGCCCGCGCAGCCGTAGCCGTGCAGGTGCATGCCGAGGACACCGAGCTCGCCGAGCTCGCGAGCCAGCTCACGCGCCGGCACGTCACCGCGCTCGAACCAGTCGGCGACGTGCGGCCGGATCCGGCGGTCGGTGAAGCGTCGGACCGCGTCGCGCAGATCGCGTTCCTCGGCGGAGAGCAGGTCGTCGATGTCGAACAGCGCCAGCGGCTGCCGCGGTCCGGTCATGCGCGTCCTCTCGACGTACGGCGGGACACGGCGGCCCGCAGCGGCGTCACCAGCATCAGGCGGCGTGCGGCGGGAGTCCGCCCTTCCCCGGCCGAATCGGGTCTCCCCATGCGAAGTTCAGCGCGCCAAGGACCGAGAACGGTCGCCAGCAGGCCAAGTCTCAGAGCTCGAGCTCGTCGGCCAACGCGCGCAGCAGCGTGGCGGTCGGCCGCGCGGTCTTCGGCTCCGGGTGGCGGCCGCGCCGGTACGTCTGCTCGATGCTGTCGAGCAGCCGGATGAGGTCCTCGACGATGACCACCATGTCCTCCGGGTTCTTCCGCATCGCCTTGGACAGCGACGGCGTCGGGTCGAGCACTCGCAGCTGCAGCGCCTGGTCGCCCTTGCGCCCCTGTACGACGCCGAACTCGACCCGGGTCCCGGGCTTGAGCGTAATGACACCCGTCGGGAGCGCCGCCGAGCGCACATAGACGTCACCGCCGTCGTCGCGGGTGAGGAAGCCGAAGCCCTTCTCGGCGTCGTACCACTTGACCTTGCCCGTTGGCACGGTGACCTCGCGAACGTAACGAAGACGGAACGAGACGGCTGCGCGCGGAAGCGTCGTCAAGCCTAGCGGCCCTGATCGGCGAGCAGCTCGTTCATCGAGCCGGACCGGAACCCGCGCGGATCGACCTCCACCGCGGCGAAGCCGGCCGTCGTGACCGCGGCGCGCACCGCGGCGGAGGCGGCCGCCACGTCCACCAGCTCCGCGTCCACCTCCAGGCGCGCAGACCCACCGAGATCGCGCACCCGGAGGTCGCGCACGGCGTGGC
>JALYMZ010000142.1 GCA_030773435.1 Actinomycetota bacterium
GCGACCACCCGGGCGGTCAGCGCCGGCGCGCCGCAGACGTCCATCACCGCCAGCGCCAGCGGCATGGGGAGGTCGCCAGGGAGGCGGGCCGCGACCGAACGGGCGAAGAGGATGGCGTGGCCGCGGCACGGAACCTGCTCGGAGCGCCCGTCCCAGCCGGTGAGCTCGTCCTCGATGAGCAGCGGGGTCAGGGTCAGCGACACCAGGGTGGTGACCCGGTCGCCCACGACGAGGCCGAGCGGCGAGCGCGGGCCGACCTCCTCGACGGTGCCCACGAGCATGCCCCCGGAGCCGGTCACCGGGTTGTGCATCTTGCCGCGGGCGCGGACGATCCGCAGCACCTCGCCCCGCACCGCGGCGCCGTCGCCGGCGTGCTGGTCGCTCAGCTGCCGAAACGATGCGGCGTCGAGGTTGAGCCGCTCCACACGGATCCGCACCTCGTGCGGCCACAGCCGCGGGGTGGGGTCGAGCCGCTCTGCCGCCTGTGGCAGCACACCGGCTGGCGCCAGCACCCGGTGCAGCCCCACCGGCGACTCGGGGCGGCACGCGGCTCGGGTCTGCACGGCGTGTCGTCCTCTCGCTACACCCGGGTCGGGACAGGAGATCTTGCGGCGTGTCGGCGGACCCGCCGTATGATCTCTCGTAGTCTGGCAGGAGCGCCAGAGGTGACACAAGCCGCCGCGGGTGTTCCCGCAGCCGTTTCCGGAGGACCGGTGACCACCCAGCCCTACCGCTACCAGCGGGTCGAGCTCGTCGAGCCGGACTGGACCCGGTTCCCGGGCTGGCGTGACGTCACCGCCGAGCAGTGGGCGTCCGCGCAGTGGCAGCGCGCGCACTGCGTGAAGAACCCTGCGCAGCTGCGCGCGGTGCTCGGCGACCTCGTCGACGACGGCTTCTTCGCCGACCTCGAGCGCGACCAGGCGGAGCGCGCGACGATGTCGATGCTGCTGCCGCCGCAGATGCTCAACACGGTCGCGCCGCAGGTGGCGCCGCGCGGGCCGGGGTCGCTGACCGAGGCGTTCTACGCCGACCCGGTACGCCGGTACATGCTGCCGGTGTTCTCCGACCGCCGTACCGACTGGCCGGGCCACCCGCACGCCACCCGGGACTCGCTGCACGAGCACGACATGTGGGTCGCGGAGGGGTTGACCCACCGCTACCCGACCAAGGTGCTCGCGGAGATCCTGCCGACATGCCCGCAGTACTGCGGCCACTGCACCCGGATGGACCTGGTCGGCAACTCGACCCCGGTGGTGGACAAGCTGAGGTTCGACCTCAAGCCGGCCGACCGGCTGGAGGCCCACCTGGCGTACCTGCGCCGGACCCCGTCAGTGCGTGACGTGGTGGTCTCCGGCGGCGACGTCGCGAACATGCCGTGGCCCCGGGTCGAGGGGTACGTCGGCGCGCTGCTGGAGATCGACAACATCCGCGACATCCGGCTGGCAACCAAGGCGCTGATGGGACTGCCGCAGCACTGGCTGCAGGACGACGTACGCGCCGGCATGGAGCGGCTGGCGCACAGGGCGCGCGCGCGGGGGGTGCAGATCGCGATCCACACCCACGTGAACCACGCCAACTCGGTGACGCCGCTGGTGGCGAAGGCGGCGCGGGCGATGCTCGACACCGGTATCCGCGACGTGCGCAACCAGGGCGTGCTGCTCGACGGCGTCAACGCCGACGGCGACGCGCTGCTCGACCTGTGCTTCACGCTGCTCGACGGCGCGCAGATCCTGCCCTACTACTTCTACATGTGCGACCTGATCCCGTTCAGCGAGCACTGGCGGGTCTCCGTGGCGCGGGCGCAGGACCTGCAACACCACCTCCTGGGCTACCTGCCCGGGTTCGCGACCCCACGGATCGTGTGCGACGTGCCGTTCGTCGGGAAGCGGTGGGTGCACCAGCTGGCCGGCTACGACCGCGAGCGCGGAATCTCGTACTGGACCAAGAACTACCGCACCTCGATCGAGGCCGACGACGAGGCGGCGCTGGAGCGTCGCTTCCCGTACTACGACCCGATCCACACGCTGCCCGCCGAGGGGCAGCGGTGGTGGGCCGAGCACGCCGGCGACTCGCTGGCCGAGGCCGGGCGGCGGGCGGCCGTGTCGCGGCGGGCGGCGCAGGACCAGACGGTGCTCACGCTGTCCTGACCGGCCGGCTCGGGCCGCCGAGGCGCGCCGCAGGTAACTTTCCCGTGCCGCGACCCGGAGAGATGCCCTAGTTGTCCGTGCCGAGGACGGCGCGGTTCTCGTACGGCGTGGACAGCACGATCGTGGTCCTGGTGGACACGTTGGCGGCGCTGCGGACCCGGGCCAGCAGGTCCTCCAGGTCCACCGGCGTCGACACCCGGACCTTCAAGATGTAGGACTCGTCGCCGGCGACCGACCAGCACGACTCGATCTCGGGGATCCCGGTCAGCCGCTCCGGGGAGTCGTCGGGCTGGCTGGGGTCGATCGGGCGGATCGACACGAAGGCGGTGAGCGGCAGCTCCAGTTGCTCGTGGTCGACCTGCGCGGCGTAGCCCTTGATCACGCCGCGCTGCTCCAGGCGCCGGACCCGCTGATGCACCGCCGACGTCGACAGCCCGGTCGCGCGGCCGAGCGCGGTGAAGGACATGCGCCCGTCGCCGGCCAGCAGCGCGACGATCCGGCGGTCGATGTCCTCCACGGGTCGTCACCTTAGCGGCGTGGGGCATCACGGCTCGCGGCGTTGCTCGGCGTACGACCGCGAAACCCCCGCCGATCGGCGCCGCAACTGTCCGGTTGCTGGCAGGCCGAATCGGGCCTTCCCGCGCCACATTCGGCCTGGCCAGACCCGAAACCAGTCGCTGGCAGGCCAAATCGGGCCTTCCCGCGCCACATTTCGCCTGGCCAGACCCCAAACCAGTCGCTAGCAGGCCAAATCGGGCCTTCCCGCGCCACATTTCGCCTGGCCAGTCCCCAAACCAGTCGCTAGCAGGCCAAATGGGCTGCGGGCGAGCGGCTCTGCGAGCATGACCTTCGTGCCGCCCTCGCCGCGCCTGCTGCTGCTCGACACCGCGTCGCTGTACTTCCGGGCCTACTTCGGTGTGCCGGACTCCGTGCGCGCCCCCGACGGCACCCCGGTCAACGCGGTGCGCGGCCTGCTCGACTTCGTCGCGCGGCTGGTCGACCAGTACTCCCCCACGCACCTGGCCTGCTGCTGGGACGACGACTGGCGTCCGCAGTGGCGGGTCGACCTCATCCCGTCGTACAAGGTGCATCGGGTGGTCACCGAGGTCCGCGGCGGCGTCGACGTCGAGGCGACGCCGGACCCGCTGGACGTCCAGGTACCGGTGATCGCCGAGGTACTCGAAGCGCTGGGGCTGGCGGTCGTGGGCGCACCCGGCTACGAGGCCGACGACGTGATCGGCACGCTGGCCGAGCGGGCCGCGCGGGCCGGGACGCCGGTGGACATCGTCACCGGCGACCGGGACCTGTTCCAGCTCGTCGACGACCAGCGACGGATCCGGGTGCTGTACACCGCGCGCGGCGTGGGCCGGCACGAGGTCGTCGACGAGGCCGACGTGGTGCGCCGCTACGGGGTGCTGCCGCAGCAGTACGCCGACTATGCCACGCTGCGCGGGGACAACTCCGACGGCCTGCCCGGCGTACCTGGCATCGGCGACCGCACCGCCGCGTCGCTGCTCGCCACCTACGGCGACCTCGACAGCATCGTCG
>JALYMZ010000143.1 GCA_030773435.1 Actinomycetota bacterium
GACCCGGACCGGCCGACCGTCGGCGTCGTGTACTACCGGGCGCACGAGCTGTCCGGCAACGCGGCGTTCGTCGACGTGCTGTGCGACGAGCTGGAGCGCAAGGGCGCCAACGCGCTTCCCGTCTACGTCGGCTCCCTGCGCCCGGACGCCGAGGGTCGCCTCCCGGTGGTCGCCGAGCTGCTGTCCGGCGTCGACGCGCTGGTCGTCACCGTGCTGGCGAGCGGCGGCTCCCACGCCGCCGACGCCGAGGGGTGGGACGCGACCGCGCTCGCCGCCCTCGACGTGCCCGTGCTGCAGGCGATGTGCGTGACGAGCAGCCGCGCCGAGTGGTCGGCGTCCGACGCCGGGCTCACGCCCATCGACGCGGCCATGCAGGTCGCGATCCCGGAGTTCGACGGCCGGCTCATCACCGCGCCGTTTTCCTTCAAGGAGGTGGGCGAGGACGGCGTGCCGTCCTACGTCGCCGACCCCGAGCGCGCGGCCCGCGTCGCCGGCATCGCGGTCGCGCATGCACGCCTGCGGTCGACGCCGAACGCCGACAAGCGGCTCGCGCTCGTGCTGTCGTCCTACCCGACGAAGCACAGCCGCGTCGGCAACGCCGTCGGCCTGGACACCCCGGCGTCCGCGGTGCTGCTGCTCCAGGCGCTCCGCGCCGCCGGCTACGCGGTCAGCCACGCCGGAGGCGAAACAGGGGAGGTCAGCTTCCCCGAGGACGGCGACGAGCTGGTGCACACGCTCATCGCCGCGGGGGGCCACGACGTCGAGTGGCTGACCGAAGATCAGCTGAGCGCGGCCGTGGCGCGCGTGCCGCTGGCCGACTACACCCGCTGGTTCGACGGGCTGCCCGCGTCGCTGCGCGAGGGGATGCTCGAGCACTGGGGGCCGCCGCCGGGCGGCCTCTACGTCGACGGCGACGACATCGTGCTGGCGGCGCTGCAGTACGGCAACGTCGTGCTGATGATCCAGCCGCCGCGCGGCTTCGGCGAGAATCCGATCGCCATCTACCACGACCCCGACCTGCCGCCGTCCCATCACTACCTGGCCGCCTACCGGTGGCTCGCGTCGTCCGAGGGCTTCGGCGCGCACGCGGTGATCCACCTCGGCAAGCACGGGACGCTCGAGTGGCTACCCGGCAAGGGGCTCGGGCTTGCCGCCGAGGATGCCTCCGACGCCGTGCTGGGCGATCTGCCGCTGTTCTACCCGTTCATCGTCAACGACCCGGGGGAGGGCACGCAGGCCAAGCGCCGCGCGCACGCCACCGTCGTCGACCACCTCGTCCCGCCGATGGCGCGCGCGGAGTCCTACGACGAGATGGCCCAGCTCGAGCAGCTGCTCGACGAGTACGCCCAGGTGCAGGCGATGGACCCGGCAAAGCTGCCGACGATCCGCGGGCAGATCTGGGACCTCATCACCGCGGCGCAGCTGCACCACGACCTGCACATGGCAGCGATGCCTGACGAGGAGAGCTTCGACGACTTCCTCCTGCACGTCGACGGCTACCTGTGCGAGGTCAAGGACGTCCTCATCCGTGACGGCCTGCACGTCCTCGGCCAGGCGCCGGCCGGGACCCCGCGCGTCGACCTGGTGCTGAGCGTTCTGCGCGCGCAGCAGACCTGGGGCGGCGCGACCGGTGCGCTGCCCGGCCTGCGCCGTGCGCTCGGGCTGGCCGAGGGCGCCGACACCGCCGAGACCGACCGCGTGGAGCAGCAGGCCCGCGCTCTGGTCGAGCAGCTCGACGCCGCCGGGTGGGACGCCTCCGCCGTCGACGCGCTGCACCCGTCGCCGGACGTGCGCGCCGTCCTGCGCTTCGCCTGCGAGGAGGTCGTCCCCCGCCTGGCCCGTACGACGGACGAGCTCGACCACCTGCTGCACGGCCTGTCCGGCGGGTTCGTGCCGGCCGGTCCCTCCGGCTCGCCGACGCGTGGGCTGGTGGGCGTGCTTCCGACGGGGCGCAACTTCTACAGCGTCGACCCGAAGGCCATCCCGTCGCGCAATGCCTGGGAGGTCGGCGTCGCGCTCGGCGACTCGCTGCTGAGCCGCTACCTCGCTGACCACGGCGAGTACCCGGCGTCGGTCGGGCTCGTCGTCTGGGGCACCTCGGCGATGCGCACCGCCGGTGACGACATCGCCGAGGCGCTGTGGCTGCTCGGCGTGCGCCCGGTCTGGGACAGAGCCTCCCGCCGCGTCACCGGGCTCGAGGTCGTGCCATGTGAGGAGCTCGGCCGCCCGCGCGTCGACGTGACGCTGCGCATCAGCGGCTTCTTCCGCGACGCCTTCCCGCACGTCGTGGCGATGCTCGACGACGCGGTCCGCCTGGTCGCCGACCTGGACGAGGACGACAACTTCGTGCGCCAGCACGTGCAGGCCGACCTCGCGGAGGGCGCGGACGCTCGCCGCGCCACGGCGCGCATCTTCGGCAGCAAGCCCGGTGCGTACGGCGCCGGCCTGCTGCCGCTCATCGACAGCCGTGACTGGAAGACCGACGCCGACCTGGCGGAGGTCTACGCGGTCTGGGGCGGCTACGCGTACGGCAAGGACCTCGACGGTGCGCCGGCCCGGCGGGACATGGAGCGGGTCTACACGCGGATGCGCGTGGCGGCCAAGAACCAGGACACCCGCGAACACGACATCGTCGACAGCGACGACTACTTCCAGTACCACGGCGGCATGGTGGCGGCGGTGCGCGCGCTGACCGGGGAGTCGCCCGAGGCCTACGTCGGCGACAGCGCGGTGCCGGACACGGTGCGCACGCGGACTCTGCAGGAGGAGACGCACCGCATCTTCCGCGCCCGCGTCGTGAACCCCAAGTGGATCGCGGCGATGCAGCGGCACGGCTACAAGGGCGCCTTCGAGCTCGCCGCGACCGTCGACTACCTGTTCGGCTACGACGCGACCGCCGGCGTCGTCGACGACTGGATGTACGAGAAGCTCGCGCAGTCGTACGTCTTCGAAGAGACCAACCGCGCTTTCATGCGGAAGAGCAACCCGTGGGCGCTGCGGGGCATCAGCGAGCGGCTGCTCGAGGCGGCCGACCGCGGGTTGTGGGACGAGCCGTCGCAGGACACCCTGAACGCGTTGCGGCAGACCTACCTCGAGCTGGAGGGCGAGCTCGAGGGGGAGTGACGGTGCGCGGGCGCGGTGCAGGCTGCGGCCCCGACACCGGGAGGCGCGCCGCCCCCGGCAAGCGCACCGCGCTCGCTCCGGACAAGGACCCGCCGCCCTGCTCGTGCTGGTCGCGGGTGCCGCCTGCGGCGGCGGAGCCGTTGAGACTCAGCGGCCGTTGCGGCTGAAGTGCATGTAGTCCTTCAGGCTCCGCCAGTCGCCGCCCCACTTCCAGCCGATCGACCGGAACGCCCGCACCGCGGCACCGCCGCGCACGTGCATCCCCGGGCGGACCTGCTCGCGGTCGACGTAGGCGCTGGCGAGCTCGGGCACGACGAGGTCCTTCTTCACCAGCGGGTTGTGGAAGGGGTTGATGTCGACCGCCAGTCCGTACGCGTGCTGCGACCACGTCTTCTGCCCCCGCGCGGCGCGGCAGACGTAGGAGGCCGTGTTGTTGCCGTCGCCGGTCGGGGCGGCCTCGAGGTCGGCCGTCGTCGGCAGGCGCATCTCCTCGATGGGGAAGCCCTCGACGTACAGGGACCGGAAGACGGCCACCACGTCGTCGGCGACCTGTGCGTTCACGACGAGCTCACCGGTGTGCGGCGCGCCGTCGAAGCCGCGGTACGACACGGTCAGGTAGCGCAGGGCGTCGAGCCCCACCGGGCAGGCCGGCGACCACGACGCACCCATCCGCTCGCGGACCTGCGGGGTGACGGCGCTCACCGCGGCCGCGAAGCGCCCGTC
>JALYMZ010000144.1 GCA_030773435.1 Actinomycetota bacterium
GCTCGGTCCCTGCTGCGCTCGTCCGGGGGTGGAGCGCAGGGCGGTCCTCATGTGGGTCGAGCCACGGGGCCTGCGCAGGGTGCAGGTGCTCGCCGACCACCGCGCCGGCCGATCGATCGATCGGCCGCGCCGGGTTGATGCGCGCCGGGGTTGGTAGGTCCTGACTTCCCCGGGTGCGAACGCACCCGGACCCGACAGGAGGAGCACCATGACCACAACGGACCAGGGTCCCGGCGCCAGCGACATCGGCAAGAGCGTGATCAAGACGCGCAAGGTCACGAACTGGCAGCCCAACTTCTCGCTCTCCGGCCCCGGTGAGCCAGGCACCTACATCTTCCAGCTGGTCCTGGACCACGGCGCCAGCGAGGTCGTGCTGACACTCACCGAGGGTGACGCTGACAACCTGTTCGACTGGCTGTCGTCGAGCAGCGACGTGTACTACGACCTCGAGCGTGAGGTCCTGCTCTTCGGTTCACGCGCCATCGGGTCCTGAACCGCCGCACACCGTCCTCGGCCTGAGGAGGATCGCCGCACAGCCCGCCAGCAGGACTGCCGGGCAGTTGTTGTGTCGCCGACTGGTGAGCCGTTGACGTCGCTCGCCGGGCCACTCGGGTGACGGGAGCGGCCTCGAGGACGGCACGGCGGCATCTCCACCAGGGGTGAAGGCGGCGCCCCTGCACCTCGACGCCGGGCCGTGGTGCCGACCCCGATCTGGGTCGTCGGCGACACCCTCCGGCGGTGGGAACACGAGACCGCCCCGCCCGCTGGTCCTCCCGGTGGCGGCGCTCACCTGCAGTTCGAGCAGGTGAGCGCCATCAGGAGGGCCTGGCCGTCGGAGACGTTCCCCTCACGACGTCACGCCGCGCGCTCGATGACGGCCGACGGGTTGAGTGCATCCGCGTCGTACCGGGCGACGACGCGGATGGCCCGCGGTCAAGTCGGTGCAGGTCTGGTCGAGCAGCTTGACCGACGGCGGGAGGTCGCGGGCGACGGCGATCTGCGAGCACTCGCGAGCACGACGCTGCGCTCGTCGGTGCCGGCGCCGCCGTTGGTCGGGATGCGGTCGGTGACCGCAGCCGTCCCTCAGCGCCCCGTCTCAAGCGAGCCGGGCGAGCACCGGGACGAGTGCATCTCGGCGACCCCGTCAGGCATTCCCCTACTACGGGATCGGGTGCCCGATCGAGGGGTTCACGAGCACGAGCGCCGCGAGCGCGACCACGACAACACCGGCGCCGAGCACGGCCAGGGCGGTCGCACGCGGTACCTGCAGGGCGGCGATCGACGCGGCGGTGGCGGCAGCCGACACAACGAGCGCCGGGAGGGCCCACGGCAGGACGACGGACAGGTCTCTGCCCTCGACCCACTCGCCGACACCCGCAACGAGACTCGCGAACGTGACGAGGCCCGCGAGGCTCACGACCAGTGCTACGAGGAGCGCGCCAGACTGCCCTCGTCCGGCTGCTTGCCGCTGCCTGTCCATGCGAATTGGACGGCGAGCATCTTCCGCTGGTTCCTTCGCGGCCGGCATCCGCAAGACCCGGTGCGGCCTACGGGCGATCAGATGTCGTAGAAGTAGTGAAGCGCGCTCGGGAGCACTGGCGGGCAGTGCGCGCACCCCCGCTGACCTGCGCTAACAGGTCTCAACCTCTCTGGACCGGTCTCCGCAGTTCTCGCCGACGTGTGCACCAAATGTGCACCACGGACCTCTGCCGGGGTCAGGTCAACGCGGCCTTCGTCGCGGCCTGATGGCCCGAGCACCGCCATAACGCGGTGTAACGAGCGCGCCGCCCAGGTCGCTCCCCGGTTGAGCGGGGGGTAAGGCCAGTGCGTCCCCAGGGTGGTGTGGCCACCAAGAGATCGACGCTGCTGCCGCGGGTGCAGATAGCGGCTCCTACTGCTTGTGGTGCCGGGCTTGGTCCCACATTTGGTCCGCCAGCATGGCGGCTCCCTGACGCACATCGTGCTCGCCCTCGGCGAGCAGGCTCCGCAGCCGCAGGGCTACCGCCTCCCACAGTGAGCCGCTGTCGTCGTACAGGCAGTCGCCCAACTTGTTGCGAGTGTCCTCGTCCGCCCGCCCAAAGGCCATGACGTAGAGCCGCAGACCCTGTGCCTCGTCCTGCGCCAGTACGGCGACAGCAGCGGCCTGGCTGACCGCTGTGTTCTCGCCGTCGAGGAGGAGGTCCAGCAACCGACTGTCGGCATCAGCGGTTCCGACCTGCCGCCCGAGGCGACCGGCCTCCGCCGCTCGCTCCTCCCACGTAGACACGGAAGCGAGCTAACGCCGGCAACTCTGCGACGACGAGCGACACCACCGTGATCATCACCACGATCGACGTGACCACCAACGCCCTCAGCACCACGTCCGTGACGGCGTCCGTGACGGCGTCAGCAACGGCACCTACGCGGGCTGCTCGGAGCCGGTCCCCTGGGTGCGCTCGGCTGGTCGATCGACCGCTCATGCCGAGAGTCGGACGCTCCTCCACCACCAGCGAACGCCCGACGCCGGCCACCGCTCAGCGGTGGAAAGTCCATCTCGGTACCGCTCACCGAAGCAGACGTCGCGGGCTGCGC
>JALYMZ010000145.1 GCA_030773435.1 Actinomycetota bacterium
CGCCCCGGCGGACCGGCCGGCCGCGGCCCCTGGCCTGCCCGGGCACGCCACCCCGCCGTGGCTGCGTCGGCGTCTGGACACCGGTCCGGTGGCGCCGCTGAAGCTCGCCTCGGGGTGCGACCGCCGCTGCACGTTCTGTGCGATCCCGACCTTCCGCGGCGCGTTCGTGTCCCGGCGCCCGTCGCAGGTGCTGGACGAGGCGCGCTGGCTGGCCGGTGCGGGTGTCCGGGAGCTGTTCCTGGTCAGCGAGAACTCCACGTCGTACGGCAAGGACCTCGGCGACCTGCGGTTGCTGGAGACGCTGCTGCCGGAGCTGGCGGCGGTGGACGGCGTCGCCCGGGTGCGTGTCTCCTACCTCCAGCCGGCGGAGATGCGCCCGGGGCTGGTCGCTGCCCTGACCTCGACCCCTGGCGTGGCGTCGTACTTCGACCTGTCGTTCCAGCACGCCAGCGCACCGGTGCTGCGTCGGATGCGGCGCTTCGGCGACGGGGAGCGGTTCGTGCAGCTGCTGGACCAGATCCGCGCGCACGACCCGCTCGCCGGTGTGCGCAGCAACGTGATCGTCGGCTTTCCCGGCGAGACCGAGGACGACCTGCAGGTGCTCTGCGACTTCCTGTCCGCCGCCCGCCTCGACGCCGTGGGGGTCTTCGGCTACTCCGAGGAGGACGGCACCGAGGCGGCCGGGTACGGCGGCAAGCATGACGCGGAGGAGATCCGGTCCCGGGCCGAGCACGTCACCCGGCTGGCGGAGCAGCTGACCGCGCAGCGCGCCGAGGACCGCGTCGGGCAGCGGGTCGAGGTGCTGCTGGAGGCCGTCACCGGCCGCTCAGGCGCAGGGCGCGCCGCGCACCAGGGCCCGGACGTCGACGGTTCCACCACGGTCGCAGGGGTACCGGAGGGTGTCCGTCCGGGCGCGGTGGTCCGGGCGCGGGTCACCGGGTGGTCCGGGGTCGACCTCGTCGCCGACACCGAGGAGGTCGTCGGGTGAGTGTGCGGTGAGTGCGCAGCGCGGCGTCGGCACCGGCCCCGGCGGATCCGGCAGCGGGTACGTCGGGGACAACGTCGCTGCCCCGGTGTCGGGACCGCCTGCCGAGGCCAGCCCGTGGAACGTCGCGAACGCCGTGACCGTGCTGCGGATCGGCCTCGTGCCGGTGTTCGCGTGGCTGCTGCTCTCCGGTGGTGACGATCCGCGCTGGCGCCTCGGTGCCTTCACGGTGTTCCTGGTCGCCATCCTCACCGACCGGGTGGACGGCGAGATCGCCCGCAAGCGCGGCCTGGTGACGACCTTCGGCAAGATCGCCGACCCGATCGCCGACAAGGCGCTGACCGGTATGGGGTTCGTCGGGCTGTCCCTCCTCGGCGAGCTGTCCTGGTGGGTGACCGGCGTCGTGCTCGGCCGGGAGTGGCTGGTCACGCTGGTGCGGCTGCTGGTGATCCGGCACGGGGTCATCGCCGCCAGCCGCGGGGGCAAGCTGAAGACCGTGCTCCAGGCGGTGGCGCTGTGCGGCTACCTCCTCGCGGTGGACGACGTGCTGCACGCGGCGGCGGCGCTCGCCATGGCCGCCGCCGTGGTCGTGACCGTGGTGACGGGCGTCGAGTACGTCGTCCAGGCTGTGCACGTGCGCCGCGAGGGGCGGCAGGCCGGGCGGTGAGCCCGACCGCGGCCGCGGTGCTGGCGGCGCTGCGCGCGCGGGGGGCCACACTGGCCGTGGCGGAGTCGTTGACCGGAGGCGCGCTCGCGGCTGCGGTGACGGCCGTGCCCGGTGCGTCCGCGGTGTTCCGCGGCGGGGTGGTCGCCTACGCCAGTGTGGTCAAGGTGTCGCTGCTCGACGTCCCGGACGAGGTGGTCTCGCGGTACGGCGTCGTATCCGCGGCGACCGCCGAGGCCATGGCGACCGCGGCGCGGCGGCGGTTCGAGGCGACGTACGCGCTGAGCACCACCGGCGTGGCCGGGCCGGACCGGCAGGAGGACCAGCCCGTGGGCACCGTGCACGTCGGCTGCGCGGGGCCCGTGGACGCGGTGGTCAGTGAGTCGCTGCTGCTCGTCGGCTCCCGGCAGCAGATCCGGGCGCAGACGTGCACGGCCGCGCTGGCCCTGCTGCGGCGGACCGTCGAGGGGCGGGGAACAGGCGCCGGCAGCTGAGATTTGTGGTCGCCGACGTGGTCCGCGCGCCGTCGGGGCCCGCGTGGCGGTGTCGGCCGCGGAGTCTTGCGGTCAGAGCGGGGTTGCGGTCGCTAGGCTGGGCCGCACGGCACGGGGCGGCGGTGTTCGCCGGCCGGCACCGGAGAGGAGAGGCGACCATGGTGCTCGTTCGTCACCTGATCGGTGAGGTGCTGCGCCAGGAGCGGGTCCGCCAGGGCCGCACGCTGCGCGACGTGTCGCAGCAGGCGACGATCAGCCTGGGTTACCTCTCCGAGGTCGAGCGGGGAGTGAAGGAGGCGTCGAGCGAGTGCCTGGCAGCGATCTGTGCCGCGCTCGACGTGCCGCTGTCATCGGTCCTGCAGTCGGTCAGCATCGAGTTCGGCCGCGAGGAGGGCACGGCCACGGTCGCCCCGCTGACCGCGATCGGTTCCGCGTCCCGCCTGCCGGACGTCGTCGCCGCCGCCTGAGGCCGGGCCGGCCGCGCCGTCACCGTGGTTGCGGCTGGCAGCGCGGGCACCAGTAGGTCACCCGGTCCGAATCGTCGGCCCGCGCGACCGCGGTCCCTCAGCGCAGGCACGGCTCGCCCGCGCGGCCGTAGAC
>JALYMZ010000146.1 GCA_030773435.1 Actinomycetota bacterium
ACGCCGACGGAGATCGCGGCCAGCTGGTACCAGTAGAAGAACGGGATCCCGAGCAGCGTGGGCTCGATGCGGTTGTAGAGCGGCGGGATCAGGGTCGCGAGCAGCGGCAGGACCAGCAGCCAGTTGAGCGGGTGCTTGTCCGAGCGCGGGGGTGGGGCGTCCGAGATCCTGGCCGATCCTCGGTCGTCGAGCGACATGTGGGTCCTCCTGTCAGTGGGCATGGCTGCCCGTCGTCTCCACCGTGGCGGGGGACATCTTCCAGGGTGCCAGCCGTCTGCAAGCGGTGTGCGCTGTTGACACACCCGACGGGGCGTGTGGGGGTCGGGTGTTCGTGGCGGTCATGTCCGGTCCTGGTCCCGGAGTCGCGCCGCCGCTCGGAGTCCGCCGCTCCGGGAGTGACACTCGGCCGGGGCGGAGCTCGCGAATGATCCGAACGGGTACCTCGGTCCTCCGTTCGGCTAGGTCGCGGGCGAAACCCCCCCATCTCGCCGGCTGGCGACCTGCGGTCCTGGCATGACCGCCGTGAGCGAGCAGCGCGTCGAGACCTCACCGTCGGGGGCAGCCCTGCCCGCCCAGCACGGTCGCGGCCTCGATGCCGGTGTACCGCTCGTCGTGCTGGCGGCCGCCTTCGTCGCCGCCCAGCCCCTGTCGGACCCCGACGTCTGGTGGCACCTCCGGACGGGCGAGCTGATCCTCGAGGAAGGACTCGTGTCGGCGGATCCCTGGTCCTTCATGTCCGCCAAGCACTGGCAGCTGCATGAGTGGCTGTCCGAGGTGCTCATGTACGCGGCGTACGCGGCCGCCGGCTACGCCGGCGTCGTCGGGCTCGTCTCCGTCACTGTCGCCTGCTTCGCCGGTGTCCTCACGGTCAGTTGTCGACGTGTCTCCCGCCCGATCATCGCGTGCACGACGGCGCTTATGGCAGTCGCCGCCACCATCCCGGGCATGGGGGCGCGCCCTCAGGTCGTCAGCTGGTTGCTCCTGGCCGTGGCGGCCCCGTACATGCGCTCCTGTGTTCGGAGGAGACGCCTTCCGTGGTGGCTGCTGCCGCTGGTCTGGTTGTGGGCCAACCTGCACGGTCTGTGGCTGACCGCCTTGGCGCTCTACGCTGCCCTGGTCATCGGTCTCGCGCTCGAAGAAGGGTTGCGGGGTTGGCGTACGACGGCGGGTTTCTCGGGGGTCGGTCTTCTTGCGGTGCTCGCCGCCGCCGCCACACCTGCCGGGCCGGCCCTGCTCATGGCGCCCTTCCGTGTGCGGGAGTACGCCCAGTTCGTCAGTGAGTGGGACCCACCCAGCATCGCGAGCGTTCCCACGGCCCTTGCCGTGGCGCTTGCCTTCTTCGTCGTCGTGGGATGGGCACGCGCCGCTTCGCCCGTGCCGGCCTCGACCATCGCCTTCGTCGCAGCTGCCGTCGGCATGGGGTTGTTGTACGGCCGGACGGTTCCGGTGCTCGCGATCGCGGTCGCCCCGCTCGCGGCGCAGGCCCTGCAAGGTCTTCGCGGGCCGAGGCAGCCAGAGTTCCGGATGGACGTACGGCTGGCGCTGGCATCGGCGGTTGTAGCCGTAGTCGCGGTACCCGCTCTGGCCCCCGCCCTGTCGCGGGCGTCCGCTCCGAGGCCCGACGGTCCCCTGACCACCACGGCACCGGCTGTCCTCGCCGCCACGGACGCGGTACAGCAGCTGCCCGGGCGAGCCCGCGTGCTCAACCAGTACGAGCTGGGCGGGTGGCTCCTGTGGGCAGCCCGCGACACCTCCCCCGCGATCGACGGTCGGGCCGAGATCTACGAGGTGGAGCACGTGCGCGGCTACGTCGATGCTGTGGGCATGCGGCCCGGCTGGAGGGACTTCGTGGAGGATCTGGACGCCGACGCCGCCATGCTGCTTCGAGACGCCCCTCTGGCTGCAGGACTCGAGCTGATCGGCTGGGAGCTCCACTACGAGCAGGAGGGGCTGGTGGTCCTGGTCCCGCCGACTACCAGCCGCGGGGCATGACAGTGCATCCCCGCGAGGTCGACGGTCGCTGACCCTTGCAGCTCTCGAACACCGGCTGCGTCGGTGAAGCATGCACATCTGCGGCACAACTGCCATGACGCCGAGGCACAGCCCCTCGCCACGGGCGACGCCGCGCGATCTCCGCGCCGCGATCGTCCTGGTGGTCCTGCTCGGGATCTCGACACTTCCTGTGCTGGCGGTCGACATTCCTGCTGGCGTCGACGTCCCGAACCATGTCGCACGCATGGGTGTGCTCAGCCGAAGCGACGATGCGCCACATCCCTTCTACGAGGTCGACTGGGCGCTGTACCCCAACCTCGCGATGGACCTGATCGTGCCCGTGTTGGCGCAAGTCCTGCCCGTGGACACCGCGACCAAGGTCTTCTTCGTAGCGGGGCAGGTCCTTGTGGTGAGTGGCGCAGCGACCGTGGAGCTGGCGCACAAGGGGCGGTGGCAGTGGTCGGGTCTCGTGGCACTGTGCTGGCTCTACAGCGTGCCGTTCGCCTGGGGCTTCATGAACTTCACCTTCGGTTGCGGACTGGCCCTGTGGGCGTTGGCATGCCATCTGCTGCTGTCGGACCGGCGTGTGGCCATCCGTGCTGCGGCACACTTCGCCTGGGTGGCGGCGCTCTTCGTCACACACTTCTTCGCTTTGGGCCTGTTCGGCGTGACTGCCGGTCTGTTCGAGGTCTCCCGGGTCGTCCAGCTGCGTCAGACGTGGCGCCAAGCCGCACGTCATGCGGTCTGGCTCGCCGCGCCCGTGCTGCTCCTCTTGACCGGCTTGCACATCACTGGCGGAGCCGTCGGTGGGGCAGGGACGACATGGGCGTTCGCGGCCAAGGCACTGTGGCTGTTCACCGCCCTCAACGGCTACAGCTGGGAGCTGTCCGCTGGGCTCATGGTGTGCCTATCGGTACTGCTTTGGTCGGCCACTCGGGGAGGTATGGTCCGCGTCGACTGCCCTGGCCGCTGCATCGGACTCGGTCTCACAGCCCTGTTCCTCGGGATGCCCTTCAAGCTCCTCGACACCGCCTTCGTCGACGTCCGCGTCATCGTCTTCACAGCGCTCGTCGTCCCCGCCTTCACCACGCTGCGGGGGACCGGCACACGAAGGTGTCGAGCCCTCGCGTTCGGCGGCGGTGGCCTGTTCTTCGTCAACCTCGCAGTCGTCGCCGGGCTGCAACTGAGCTACGACAGGTCTTACGACCAGCTCAGGGAATCCTTGACGCACATCGCTCCTCGGTCCCGTGTGCTGATAGGTGGAAGTGGGGACGCGGGAGATCCGCCGGTTCGCCTCCAGGACTACCCCATGTACAACGCACCGCTCCTGGCGGTGCACTACCGGAATGCCTTCAGTCCAACGCTGTTCACGGCGGCCGGCAAGCAGCCGGTCAAGGCCGCCGCTGCGGTGCGGCCACTCGACGTGCCCTACGGCGGGCCGGTACCTCTGCGGGATCTCGTTGCCGTGGCGAAGGGTCAGCGTCCGTCTCGCCCTGTACCGCGGTTCGCCCGCAACTGGGTCGAGGACTACGACTACTTGTACGTCGTAGGTGCGCACGTGAGAGAGCCTCAGGCCGGCCCCCTGGAGGTTCTCGACGTCGGTGAGCGATTCGTGCTCTATCGCATCAAGGGGTGATCCAACTTTCGGTGGGCATTCACCTGGCGCTCCTACCATACGTCGTCACAGGCTTCGCCGACGCAACCCCATGAACAGGCCGAGGTCGAGGATCGCGCTCTCGCGAACCGTCTTCCTGGCAGGACAGGCCGGTCCCCACCGGCAGCGGCCGGCAACAGCAGCACGACCAGCTCAGCCGAGCAGCTCATCGCCGTTCGAGGTCCTGCTAGCCCTGTCGTCACCGCCGCGACACGTCGGGACGGAACGGCTAGGAGCGTGGGTCGGAAAGGTGCAAGCGAGTGAATGAGCACGGCGTGCGCGGCCGTCGCTCGTGGTCGCGATCAGCGGCTGAGGACGTTCGGTAGAAGCGTCTTGTGCGCCTGTAGCGCCTGCTGGTCGGGCTGAAGGTCGGTCGGAGGGCCGGTGAGCCGGACCTCAGGCGATCGTGAGGGCTCCGAGGCCGCTGACGCCGATCTTGCCGTG
>JALYMZ010000147.1 GCA_030773435.1 Actinomycetota bacterium
GGGATCGCGGTGACCTCCGCGGCGTACTCCTCGGCGTCGTCCAGCGGGTGGTAGCCGAGCGCCCGGCCGGGCGCGAGGTCCCACCACGCGCGGGTGTTCGCGGAGATGCCGTAGATCACCTGGAAGCCGGGGTCGGGTGCGGTGAGCGCGGCCTGGACCATCCGCACGGCGTCGTTGTGGCTGAGCCACGTCGACAGGGCCCGCCGGCTGGTCGGACGCGGCAGGAAGGAGCCGATTCGGCAGCACACCGCCTCTATGCCGTGCCGGTCGGCGTAGAGCCGGCACAGTGCCTCGGCGGCGACCTTCCCGACGCCGTAGAAGGTGTCCGGCCGTGGCAGCGCGTCGACGGTCAGTGTGCCGGTTCGCGGGGCGAACCCGACCGCGTGGTTGCTGCTGGCATAGACGAACCGGCGCGGGCCGGAGCCGACCATCGCCTCGAGCAGCCGGGCCGTCGTGTGCACGTGCGACTCCAGACTCTGCGGCAGCGAAGCCTCGGTCGGGATGCCCGCCAGGTGCACCACCGCGTCGACCCCGTGCACCGCCGCTGCGGCGACGCCGGGCACGAGCAGGTCGGCGACGACGTCGCCCTCGACCGGGGGCTCGGCGGGTCGCAGGTCCAGGCCGGTGACGACGTGGCCCAGGATCCGCAGCCCCGCGGTGACCACGGTCCCGACGGAACCGGCGGCGCCGGTGACGAGGACGCGCATCAGACCCGCGGCAGGATCGCGGCGAGCAGGGCGCCCATCCGGGCGGCGGCGTCCCGGCCGGCCCGCAGCACCTCCTGATGGTCCAGCGACTCGCCGGTGATGCCAGCGGCGAGGTTGGTGACCAGCGACAGACCGAGGACCTCCAACCCAGCCGCCCGCGCCGCGATCGCCTCCAGCGTGGTCGACATGCCGACGAGGTCGCCGCCGAAGGCACGCACCATGGCGATCTCCGCGGGTGTCTCGTAGTGCGGCCCCGGGAACTGGACGTACACCCCCTCGGCGAGGCTCGGGTCGACGTCGCGGCACAGCGCCCGCAGCCGCGCGCTGTAGAGGTCGGTGAGGTCGACGAACGTCGCACCTTCCAGCGGCGACGTCGCGGTGAGGTTGATGTGGTCGCGGATGAGCACCGGCGTGCCGGGGGACCAGGCCGGATCGAGGCCGCCGCCGCCGTTGGTGAGGACGGTGGCGCGGCAGCCGGCGGCCGCGGCGGTGCGGACCGCATGCACGACGGCCCGCACGCCGTGCCCCTCGTAGAGGTGTGTGCGGCCCAGGAAAACCAGCAGCCGGCGATCTGCGCACCGTACCGACCGGACGCTGCCGGCGTGCCCGGCGACGACCGGGGGCGCGAACCCGGGCAGGTCGGTGCTGGCGACCTCGGCGTCGGCCGCACCGAGCGCGTCCGCGGCCGGCAGCCACCCCGAGCCCAGCACCACCACGATGTCGTGGGCCTCCGCCCCGGTCAGCTCCCGCAGCCGGGCGGCGGCGCGCTCGGCGGCCTGCTGGTACTCCTGCTCCGGCATGCTGGCGACCCCACCCCCGGTCAGAGGCCGACCGACCGGCAGGGCCGGGCCCGGAGGGCGGCGACATAGTCGTCCGGCGCACCGACCGCCGACGCGGCCTCGGACAGCACACCGAGGTAGCCGGCCGAGGGCAGCCCGCCCTCGTACGCGTCGAGCACGTACAGCCACGCGAGCCGTTCGCCGTCGAGGGTCTGCACCCGGACGTGGATCCTGCGGTACAGCCGCCGGGTCCCGCCCTCGGCGTCGTCGAGGCGGCGCTCGTCCTCCGGCGTCACGTCGTACAACGCCACGAAGACCTCGTGCAGGGGATCCTCCACGACGGTCGCCAGCGCGCCGTCCCAGCCCAGCTCCTCGCCGCCGAAGGTCAGCCGCCAGCCCGGCAGCCAGCCCACGCCGCGCAGCGGCGAGTGCGGGCAGCGCCGCCCCATGCGTGCCGGGTCGAGGTTGGAGGCGTACGCGGCGTACAGCGGCACGGTCGGCGACTCTAGCCCCCATCGGCGACAATGGCTGCGTGACTCGCGTGGTGATCATCGGCGGCGGGCCCGGCGGCTACGAGGCGGCTCTCGTCGCGGCCCAGCTGGGTGCCAGCGTCACCGTCGTGGAGCGCGACGGGGTCGGTGGGTCGGCGGTGCTCACCGACTGCGTGCCGAGCAAGACCCTGGTCGCCACCGCCGAGGTGATGACCGAGGTGCAGGAGTCGGCGGAGCTCGGGGTGCGCTTCGGTGGCCGGGGGTCCCACCTCGAGCCGAGCGGCGCCGTCGGTGTCGACCTCGCCCAGGTCAACGCCCGCGTGCTGCAGCTGGCGCAGGCCCAGTCCCACGACATCGCCCGCCGGCTGCAGCGCGAAGGGGTCACGGTGCTGGCGGGCGCCGGGCGGCTCGACGGTCCCGAGGCCGTGGTGGTGGCCGGTGAGAACCACACGACGCGGCGGCTGGACGCCGACGTGGTCCTGCTGGCCACCGGGGCGCACCCGCGGGTGCTCGACACTGCCCGACCGGACGGCGAGCGGATCCTCACGTGGGAGCACGTGTACGCCCTCGAGGAGCTGCCCGAGCGGCTGGTCGTGGTCGGCTCCGGGGTAACCGGCGCGGAGTTCGCCTCGGCGTACAACGCGCTCGGCTCCGACGTCGTGCTCGTCTCGTCGCGAGAGCGGGTGCTGCCGGGTGAGGACGCCGACGCGGCCGCCGTGCTGGAGGACGTCTTCACCCGACGCGGCATGACCGTGCTGGCCAAGTCCCGCGCCGCGTCGGTGACCCGGACCGCCGACGGCGTGGTGGTGCGGCTCACCGACGGCAGCGAGGTCACCGGGTCGCACTGCCTGCTCGCCGTCGGCTCGGTGCCCAACACCTCCGAGCTGGGGCTGGACGGCGCCGCGGTGGCGACCGACGACGCCGGGTTCGTCGCCGTCGACCGGGTCTCCCGCACGTCGGCGCGCGGCGTCTACGCCGCCGGGGACTGCACCGGTGTGCTCATGCTGGCGTCGGTGGCGGCGATGCAGGGTCGCATCGCGATGTGGCACGCGCTCGGCGACGCGGTTCAGCCGCTGGACCTCAAGCAGGTGTCGTCCAACGTCTTCACCGCACCCGAGATCGCCACCGTCGGCTGGTCGCAGCAGGCCGTCGGGGCCGGGGAGATCGACGCGTCGGCGGTGACCCTGCCGCTGGACGGCAACCCGCGGGCCAAGATGCAGGGCGTCCACGACGGGTTCGTCAAGCTGTTCTGCCGGCCGGGGACCGGCATCGTGGTCGGTGGGGTGGTGGTGGGCCCGCGGGCCAGCGAGCTGATCCACCCGGTGGCGTTGGCCGTGGCCGCGCGGCTCACCGCTGACCAGGTCGCGCAAGCCTTCACCGTGTATCCGTCGATCTCGGGCTCGATTGCCGAGGCGGCCCGACGCCTGCACGTGACCCCACGCTGACAGCGACCCGGTGCGCGCGGGCCAGCCGGGCGCGTAGTTGCGTGGCGGTGTTGCGGTGTGCGATGTACCTGAGCGGGACACGCGACTGCCGCGGGCGGCAGCGGGCCGGGCAAGATGCGGCTCAGAAGCCGAAGTCGCCGCCACCGCCGAAGTCGCCACCGCCGCCGTAGTCGCCGCCGGCGAAGTCGCCACCGCCGTAGTCGCCACCGCCGTAGTCGCCACCGCCGCCGTAGTCGCCGCCGCCGTCCTGGCCGACGTCGAACCCCTCGTCGTACCCCTGCTCGTAGCCGCTGTCCCAGCCGCCCATGCCGAACCCACCGCCCAGCATGGACCCGAGCAGGAACGCCGGCAGCAGCCCGGACGCAGCGTAGGCGCCGAAGTAGCCTTGCGCCCACGGTGAGTACGCGGGGCCGCCCTGCCAGTACGGCACCCGCTGCGGTCCTCTCATCACCGTGCGGATGTCGGGCTCGGCACCGGCTGCGACCCGCTCGGCGTCGGCCGCGCACACCGGGACGTGGCGCGGCTGCCC
>JALYMZ010000148.1 GCA_030773435.1 Actinomycetota bacterium
GCGTGGGCGTCGGGTCGCGCTCCCGTGTCGGGGTCGGGGTTGGCGTGGGCGTCGGGCTCGACGTCGGCGTCGGGCTCGGTGTCGGCTCAGGCGTCGGGCTCGGCTCAGGCGTTGGCGTCGGGGTGGGGGTCGGTGTGGGCGTCGGCGTCGGGGTGAACGTGGTCCGGGGCGGCGGGGTGGACTCGAACTCCGGGTCGAGGTCGACCGGCCTCGGGAAGCGGCGTACCGGCTCACCCCGCAGCGCCGCGGCCATGTACGCCTCCCAGGTGCGCGCGGGGTACTCGCCGCCGAAGAACGGGTCCAGGTAGCCGTTCAGCGGGTCGTTGCCGTCGCCGCGGACGTACATCACCGCGGTCGCCAGCTGCGGCGTGTAGCCGGCGAACCACGACGACGAGACCCACGACCGGTTGCCGTTGCCGGCCGTCGCCGTACCGGTCTTGGCCGCGGCGGGACGGTCGAAGTCGGCGAGCGCAGCCTCCGCCGTACCGTCCCTGGCGACCTGCTGCAGCGCGTGCGTGACGTTGGTCCAGACCGGGCGGGCAAACGCCTTCTCGGACTCGACGTCGGCCTCATAGCGCTGCGAGCCCGACGCCGTGCGCACCTCCTCGAGCACGTACCAGTCGGCGTGCTCACCCTCGGCGGCGAACGTCGCGTAGGCCTCCGCCATCTCCACCACCGGCACCCGCTGCGGGCCGAGTGCCACCACCCCGCTGGGGCGCAGTGGGTCGTCGGGGTCCTCCTCGACCCCGGCCGCCCGCGCCGCCCGGATCACCTTGTGCGGTCCGTTCGCCATGCTGAGGGTGAGGTCGACGAACGCGGTGTTGATCGACTGCTTGGTGGCGAACTGCAGCGGCACCGCGGAGCCGTAGGACTCATTGCCCTGGTTCTCCACCTTCCCGCCGCCGGGCAGCGGGTACGGCGAGTTGCCGTCGAAGGTGTCCTCCAAGGTGTAGCCGTCCTGCAGGGCGGCGGCCAGGGCGAACGTCTTGAACGTCGATCCGGGCTGGCCGCCGATCAGAGCCCAGTTCAGCTGGCTCTCGATGTAGTCGGGCCCGCCGTACATCGCCCGCACGGCGCCGGTGCCCGGCTCCACCGAGGCGAGCCCCACGTGCAGCTGCCGCAGCCGCTTCGGCCGGACCTCGCGCACCGCCCGCTGGGCGGCACGCTGCGCCTGCCGGTCGAAGGTCGTCACCACGTCGAGGCCGCCGCCGTTGATCTCGTCGTCGCTGAAGCCGCGGGCGCGCAGCTGCTGCTCGACCAGTGCGAGCAGGTGCCCCTGCGGTCCGCCCAGTCTGTCCTCGAGCGGCTCCTGGGGCAGCCGCGGCAGCTGCGTTCGCAGCCGCGCCGCGCGCTGCGGGTCGAGGTTGCCCATGTCCACCATGGCGTCGAGCACGTAGCGGTAGCGCGCCTGCAGCCGGCGCTCGTTGCCCGGTCGCACCGCGGGGTCGAGGTTGCCCGGTGAGTTGAGCACCGCGGCGAGGACCGCGCCCTGGGCGGGGGTGAGCTGCCTTGCGGGGCGCCGGAAGTACGCCTGCGCGGCCGCCTCGACACCGTACGCGCCGCGACCGAAGTAGATGGTGTTCAGATAGCCCTGGAGGATCTCCTCCTTGGACAGCTCGCGCTCGAGCTTCAGCGCGAGGATCGCCTCCTTGAGCTTGCGGGTGTAGGTCTGCTCCTGCGACAGGTAGAGGATCTTGACGTACTGCTGGGTGATCGTCGACGCGCCCTGCGTCCGGTCGCTGGTGATGTTGGTGAGGGCGGCGCGCAGGATCCCCTTCGGGTCGATGCCGGAGTCGGTCCAGAACGACCGGTTCTCGGCAGCGATGACGGCATCGGTGACGTGCTGCGGCACGTCGGACAGCGCCACCACGGTGCGGTTCTGCGTGGCGAAGGTGCCGAGCTCGTGCCGGCCGTCGGCGTAGTAGATCGTGGTGGTCTGGGTCTGGAAGTCCTCGTTGGGGTCCGGCAGGTCGATCATCGCGTACGCCGCGGCGAAGCCCAGGACGCCCAGGACGAACAGCCCGACGACGAGCCAGAGCAGGGCCTGGACGGTACGGCGGAGCAGGCCGGTCCTCCGGCCCGCCCTGCCGCCTGCTGCCATCGGGTCGTCTCGTCTCCTGCGTCGACGTCGCGGAACGCGCCGATGTCCCACCCGGACGCCCGCCCGCACCGATGGTACGCACCGCGCGCGGGGCCGGTGGCGCCGGTAGTCACGCGCGATGTATCGTGCCGATACGTAGCGCCGATAGGTGTGGCGCTATCGGTGTACGACGAGAAGGAGCCGGCCGACCATGGCGAAACGGGGTGGAGCCCTCGAGCTCGCGGTCCTCGGGCTGCTGCACGAGGCTCCCCTGCACGGCTACGAGCTGCGCAAGCGGGTGTCGGCCCTGCTCGGCTGGGGCCGGGTGCTCTCCTACGGCTCGCTGTACCCGACGCTGCGGCAGCTGCAGCGCGCCGGGCTGATCACCGAGGACGTCCCGGCGCCCCCGGAGCCCGGTGTGTCAGCGGCCGCGGCCAAGAGCAGTCGACGTGCCCGGATCGTCTACAAGTTGACCGCGGACGGCAAGGACCGCTTCGAGGAGCTGATGTCGCAGTCGGGGCCGTCGGCCTGGGAGGACGACAGCTTCGGCATCCACTTCGCGTTCTTCTCCCGCACCGACGCCGAGACGCGCATGCGGATCCTCGAAGGCCGGCGCACTCGGCTGGAGGAGCGGCTGGAGCGGGTCCGGTCGGCGTTGACCCGCAGCCGGGAGCGAGTCGACGCCTACACGCTCGAGCTGCAGCGCCACGGTCTCGAGTCGGTCGAACGCGAGGTCTCGTGGCTCAGCGACCTGATCGACGACGAGCGATCACGCCACACGCCGCGCGTGCGCGGCCGCAACGACGACAGCAACCACCACGGAAGATGAGGAGAACCGGATGGGCTCGGTCCGCGTAGCCATCGTCGGCGTCGGCAACTGCGCCGCGTCGCTGGTCCAGGGGGTGCACTACTACCGGGACGCCGACGCGACGGGCACCGTTCCCGGCCTGATGCATGTCCGGTTCGGCGACTACCACGTCCGCGACGTCGAGTTCGTCGCGGCGTTCGACGTCGACGCGAAGAAGGTCGGCTTCGACCTGTCCGAGGCGATCAGCGCCAGCGAGAACAACACGATCAGGATCTGCGACGTGCCACCGCTCGGTGTCCCCGTGCAGCGCGGCCCGACCCTGGACGGCCTCGGCCGGTACTACCGGCAGACCATCGACGAGGCCGACACCGACCCGGTCGACGTCGTCCAGGTGCTCCGCGACACCGGCGCCGACGTGCTGGTGTCCTACCTCCCGGTGGGCTCGGAGCAGGCCGACAAGTTCTACGCGCAGTGCGCGATCGACGCCGGGGTGGCGTTCGTTAACGCGCTGCCGGTGTTCATCGCCTCCGACCCCGAGTGGGCGCAGAAGTTCACCGCCGCCGGCGTGCCGATCATCGGTGACGACATCAAGAGCCAGGTGGGGGCGACCATCACGCACCGGGTGCTGGCCAAGCTGTTCGAGGACCGCGGCGTGGTGCTCGACCGCACGTACCAACTCAACGTCGGCGGCAACATGGACTTCAAGAACATGCTCGAGCGGGAGCGGCTGGAGTCCAAGAAGATCTCGAAGACCCAGGCGGTCACCTCCAACATCGAGCGCGAGCTCGGCGCCCGCAACGTGCACATCGGCCCGTCGGACTACGTCGAGTGGCTGGACGACCGAAAGTTGGCGTACGTCCGGCTCGAGGGTCGGGCCTTCGGTGACGTGCCCCTGAACCTGGAGTACAAGCTCGAGGTCTGGGACTCACCGAACTCGGCGGGCATCATCATCGACGCGATCCGGGCGGCCAAGATCGCCAAGGACCGCGGCGTGGGTGGTCCGATCCTGTCGGCGTCGAGCTATCTGATGAAGTCGCCGCCGGTACAGCGCCCCGACGACCAGGGCCGAGCCAGCGTGGAGGCCTTCATCCGCGGCGACGTGGAGCGGTGAGGTGAGCAGCTCCGCCGGAAACCGACCGCGACCGCGGATCTGAAGCGCTGAGGTCACCGCATGGGGCGCCGGCAGGTCGGCGCGGCCGGCTGAGCACGGTGGGTGACCTCCGGCTGCTGCTGCGGGGCCGCGACTTCCGCCGGCTGTTCGCGGTGCGGCTGGTGGGCCAGTTCGCGGACGGGGTGTTCCAGGTCACGCTGACGTCGTACGTGTTGTTCTCGCCGGAGCGCCAACCGACCCCCACGGCGATCGCGGCGGCGTTCGCCGCCGTGCTGCTGCCGTTCAGCGTGCTTGGACCCTTCGCCGGTGTGCTCATCGACCGCTGGTCCCGGCGGCAGGTCCTGGTGTGGTCCAACGTGTTCCGCACCGGCGTGCTGCTGCTGGTCGCGGCGCTGGTGCACCGCGACGTCGTCGGACCAGGCTTGTTCGTCGCGGTCCTCGCTGCGCTGTCGGTCAACCGCTTCCTGCTCGCGGCGCTGTCCGCGGCACTGCCGCACGTCGTCGACCGTGACCGCCTGGTGATGGCGAACGCCGTCACGCCGACCAGCGGAACTGCGGCGTTCGTCGCTGGGCTGTCGGCGGGGGCCGGATGGCGCGACGTCCTCGAGCGGTACGGCGGACCTGGCCACGTCAGCGTGGTCGTCACCGCGGCGGCGACCTACGCCGCGGCGGCGCTGCTCGCGACCCGGATGCACCGCGGCCTGCTCGGACCGGACTTCGAGGCGGCCCGTCCCGGCATCCGCGAGCACACCCGCCGGGTGCTGGTCGGGCTCGTGGACGGGTTGGCGCACCTGCGCCAGCGCAGGGAGGCGGCGCTCGCCCTCGGCGCGATCGGCTTGCACCGCTACTTCTACGGCATCTCGGCGGTGGCGACGATCTTGCTCTACCGCGGTTACCTCTACGGCCCCGCGGATCCCGACCGCGGATTCGCCGGGTTGGCGGTGGCGGTGCTGGTGTCGGGGCTGGGGTTCGTCACCGCCGCCCTCGCCACCCCGGTCGTGACGCGGTGGCTGTCCAAGCAGCGGTGGGTGCTGGTGCTGCTCGTACTCGCCGCCGTGGTGGAGGTGGTGCCGGGCGCTCTCTACACCGAGCCGAGCCTGCTGGTGGCGGCCTACGCGCTGGGCTTCTCGGCGCAGGGGGTGAAGATCTGCGTGGACACCCTGGTGCAAGAGCACGTCGACGACGCGTTTCGCGGCCGCGTGTTCGCGGTGTACGACGTCGTCTTCAACGTCGCGTTCGTCGCTGCGGCCGCCACCGGGGCCGTGATCCTGCCACCGGACGGCAAGTCGTACTCGGCGCTGGCTCTGATCGCGCTCGGCTACGCCGGCACGGCGCTCACGTACTGGTGGTCCCACGCCTCCCGGCGCCAGCTGCCGCTGGCCGCTACGCCGCCACGTTGACCGTCGCTCCTGAAGTGTCAGGATGGGATGGTGACGCAGAGCAGACCGGCCGCCGTTCGGGCGTTCACCTCCACGGCGGTGGAACCGTACGACCGCGGGATGCAGTTCGGGCGCGCGCACGCAGCTGCCGTGCACGACGCCCTCGCCAGCTACCGGCAGCTGTGGGGGGCCTTCGGGGTCAGCGTGGACGACGCCCGGGCGGTCGGCTGCGCAGTGCTGGAGCCGGTGCGTGACTTCGCCCCGCGGCTGTCCGACGAGATGTACGGGATCGCCGACGGGTCGGGGCTCCCCCTGGAGGACGTCGGCGCGCTCAACGCCCGCACCGAGCTGCTGGCGCTCAGCGGGCACCGCGCCGAGGAGTGCACCACCTGCGTCCACCTGCCGCGGGACGGCTCGCCGCGCACCGTGCAGACCTGGGACTGGCACGAGGAGCAGGTCGACGCGTGGTTCGTCTGGTCCCTGCACCACCCCGACGGCACCACCGTGCACACCCTCACCGAGTACGGCATCGTCGGAAAGATCGGCGTCAGCTCACGCGGCGTCTCCGTGAACTTCAACGCGCTCGGCCACCGCGGCGACACCGGTATGGGCGGTGTCCCCGTGCATGTGGTGGCCCGGCGCGTCCTCGACGAGGCCGGCAGCGTGGAGCACGCGGTCGCGGTGGCCGCGGAGGCCCGGGTCACCGCGTCGTCCTCGCTGACGGTGACCGGCCGGTCAGACGCCAGCTGGTACGACGAGTGGTCGACGGTCGTCATCGAGCTGCACCCCGGGGGGCCGACCGTCGTACCGGCGGCCGCGGCGTCCGCTCGGAATCCTCAGTACGTCGTCCACACCAACCACTTCCTCGGCCTCGCCCGCACGGAGCAGGTCCACCGCAGCGGGTCGACGACGTACGAACGTCAGGCCCTTCTCACGGAGGAGACCGCAGCCCGCCGACCCGGCGACCGCGCCGGCCTGGTGCGCCTGCTGGCCGACCACCGGCTCGGCCCGCGGGGGCTGTGCGCGCACCCGGTTCCGGGCGCGCCGCCGGGGGAGCGC
>JALYMZ010000149.1 GCA_030773435.1 Actinomycetota bacterium
GGAGCCGGTCGCCCGGCGACAGCCTGCCGTCGCGGATGAGGTCGCGCACCTGGTCGACGATCACGTGCGAGACCCGCCCGACGACGACCGGGCTGAACAGCTCCCGGCCCGCACCGCCGCGGCCCGGTGCCGGCATGGCAGGATCGTCGCCGGCCGGCGGGTTCGCCATGGCGCCATCCTCTCACGAGGAGACGGCCGGATTGCGGGAACGGGACGCCGGGCGAGGGGCGGTCGACGGGCTGGGAGGATGCATGGTCGACCTGGCGGGGCTGCGCCGCACCGTCGCGCTGGCGTGTCGCATCCTCGCCTATCGCGGTCTCGCCGAGGACGTGCTCGGACACGTCAGCGTGCGCGTGGGCGCCGACCGGATGCTGGTCCGCTGCCGGGGGCCGCAGGGCCTGCCTGCGGAACGGGAGGTGGTTGGCGGGTACGGTCATCAGATGCCCTCCATCCAGATGGCGATGTCGGCGATTCGAAGGTGACTCAGCGGGACGACCTTTTGAAGGATGTCCAGCTCTTCACGGTTGGCGGCAAGGTCGCGCGCCAGCGCACGGGTCAACTGTGGCCACGATGATGCGCCCCGCGCTGTGAGTTGGAACCGATACCAGTCGGCGAGCCTCCGGTCGAGAAGCGGAATGAGCTTCGGTCGCTTTCGATGCAAGACCTTGGTCAGGAGCGAGAGTTCCACCCCGGTGCGGGCAAGGTCCAGCAGGACGTCCAACCTTGCGGGATCGGTGACAGCGAGGTCGGTGTCCTCGACCGAGGAGAGGAACTCTCGCAGCTGGTGCCGCCGTTCGACGAACCACGTGAGGTCACGCTGCGTCAGCTTCGGGTGGAGCGCAGCTGCTGCCAGCACGTCGACGGGCAGGACGTCAGCTGGGGCCGTGTCGGTCATGCGGTCGAAGTACCGGTACGCCCAGATCTCGGGCCTTCCGTCGCTCCATGGGAGGCCGACATACCGACGAAGGTCGTCGGCAGCGTTGGGAAGTGGCCGGTCGGCCATCACGAGGCCCGTCATAGGTAGAACCCTGTCGTATGCGTCTGCGAGTCGCGTCGGTCCCCATGCGAAAGCGCGAACAACTCCGCGAGCGTCGTACTACCTGACGGGGGGTCACTCCCGGCGGGCACCATGCCGCGGCCTCCGTTGCGCTGAGAGCGGGGAACTCGACCGCTGCCATACAACGGCCCGGCCTCGTGACCGCGGGGTGAAGACAACCCAGATCGTCGTTCGTTGTCAGGAGCACGATGGTGTCGCTTCCACGTCCCATGAGCCCATCTGTGAGGTTGAGGAGGCGACCCAGCGCAGGCCCGGAGCGTTGTCAAGCATCGCTGCGGAGGTACTCGTCGGCGTCCTCGCAGATGATCAGCTTCCAGAGCTTAGGCCAGGCCTCGTCCATCCGCGGCAACGGCTCCTCCAGGCCCATCCGACCGCTGCGTCGACTGACTGCGAGCAGGTAGTCGGGCACCATGAAAAACTGCTCAGGATCAGTGACGATGTGGGTGTCGCACCACGGCAGCCATTCGGTCATCACCGAGGTTGCCGCTGTCGTCTTTCCTGTTCCAGCTGGTCCGTGCCAGAGCAGGAGCCGACCACGGACGGTTGTCGGAGTTTGCAGGCCGACCAACCAGTCCATCGTCTTCGCCGTCGGCCCGGCGTAGTTGCGTCGGACATCCTTCCAACGCACAGCGAGGACCTCGTGGTCCTGCGATCCCGGCCCGTGACGGGTTCTCGACCACAATTGACACGGCACGAAGCCCTCGGAGTTCAGGGCGACCGCCGCACGCGCCCGCGTCTCACGCCAGAGGCGCGCGACGTCGTCGTGACTCCGCGCCGCGATGGTGACCCAGGTGCGGGACCCCAGGGCCTCGATGATGAGCGCCGCCCTGCAGGGATCTTCCAGGTGAACGAAGCGGCTTCCGGGGCAGGTAACTTCGCGGATGACCGTCATCCCGTCGGGAGCGAGCGAAGCTGGTGGCAGGATCCGCGGGACCCCGAACGAGGCCTGTGACGTGAACTCACGAGCGTGGAAGTAGCTCGCCACGTCTGCGTGCGCGACCTGCTCAGCGTTTGGGCTGAGCTGGAACAGCCCTACGGATGCGCGGGTGGCATCCAGCGGGGCAATGCTTTCGGGCAGGTAGGTATCGACCATCCCCTGCAACCTCCTCCTAGGAGCGTTCAGGACAGTCAGGACTGTAGAGATGACCTCCGACAGTTCAGGCTCCGCGGGCGGTCACACCTGCCGACACAGCGGAAGCGGCCTTGCTCCCCTTCGCTGTGAAGTAGCCGACGTTCGCGCCGCGCTCGAGCACGGCGTTCGTGCAGAGGGCGCGCCACCCGTCGTCGGTGCGCGGATCGGTCGCTGATCGACGCCAGCAGGTCGCGCAGCCAAGCGCTGCCGCTCCGGTCGGCGCGGTGGAGTCCCATCTGCTCGCGCTCGCAGCGGCGCGATCTGCAGCTCGGCTCACGTCGCCGCTGGCCCAGTCCAGGGTCACCAGGTAGAGCAGCCGCAGGCCGTCGCGGAACTCCTCGTGGCCGGTGATGCCTTCGGAGTCGTCGATCAGGTCGCGCACCCGTACAGGATCAGCCTCCCGCGGTAGACCTCGACCGGCCGCGGACGGTGCGAGGAGGCCCCGTGCACCACGTCGACGCCGCCGTCCGCGAGCCGCCGCGCGAAAACGCACCTGCTCCGGCGGCACGGCGTACCTGGGGTTCAAGCCCAATGGACTGACACGACGGCCAGGTCGCAGGCCGCCGTGACGCGTCGATCTGGTCGACAACGCAGTCGGCCGTCGCATCGACGAGGTCGGGGAGCAGGTGTACGCCGGGCCGGGTCGGCGTGGCCGGCCAGTTCGACGGGACCCCGCCGGACGTGCTCCCGGACGCCACCACCACGACCCGGCCGCTCGCGTGTACCAGTGCGGCCGACGCCCACCCAAGGCTGCGCGCGTTGCTCAGGACGTCGAGGGTGTCGAGCAGCCCAGCCGCGACCGAAGTCGAGCACGTGGTTGTTCGCGAGCGCACACGCGCGACGGTCAGGCAGCCCAGGTTGGCCCGGGTGCATCCGGTACTGCACCGCCTTGCCCCGGGGCCGGGTCGCCGCCCGTGGTGATGCTGGTCTCCAGGTTGACGATCCGCGTTCGGGCCGAACTCGTTGAGTACGCCGCGGGCGTCGCCCCAGACCCCACTGCGGGGGCAGCGGCTTCGGGACCGCGCCGTGGAGCCGCTCGGCCAACCGGACGTACGTGAGCGCGCGCGTCGGGTACGCCGGACCCAGCGTCCGGCCCGAGTCCTGGTCGCCCACAGCGGCCGGGTGAAGCGAGGCGCACTGTCGGCGGGTCCCCCTAGTATCGAACACGTGATCGATCGGTTGCCGGGCGGCGGTGCGACAGCCGCGCTCCCGCGGTTGGACACCGCGGCGTTGCTGGGTTGGGTCGCCCAGTTGTCCCGGTTGGACCGGCAGGTGGACGACGCCGAGCGGGTCGACCAGCTGCGGGTGCTGGAGGAGCTGAAAGCCGCGGCAGCGGCGGCCCAAGCCCGGGTGACCGTCGACTTCGAGACCTCGCAGCGCGAGCAGCAAGCCGCGGCAGGAGTGCCGGCGGGCGAGCAGGGTCGCGGGGTGGCCGCCCAGGTCGGGTTGGCCCGCCGCGACAGCCCGCTGCGTGGGTCGCGGCACCTGGGGTTGGCCAGGGCGCTGGTCACCGAGATGCCGCACACGCTGGCCGCGCTGTCGGCCGGGTGGTTGAGCGAGTGGCGGGCCACCTTGTTGGTCCGTGAGACCGCGTGCCTGTCCAGGGAGCACCGGGCGGTCATCGACGCCGAGCTGGCCGGCGACCCGGCCCGGTTGGCCGGGGTGGGCGACCAGGCGCTGGTGGCGGCGGCGAAACGACTGGCCTATCGGTTGGACCCGCACGCCGCGGTCCGCCGGCTGCGCAAGGCCGAATCCGAACGCAACGTGACCTGCCGGCCGGCCCCGGACACGATGGCGTACCTGACCGGCCTGTTGCCGGTCGCCCAGGCGGTCGCCGCGCACAGCGCGCTGCGCCAGCAGGCCGACAAGTGCAAGGCCCTGGGTGACCCGCGCAGCCGAGGCCAGATCATGGCCGACACCCTGGTGGAACGGCTCACCGGGCAGGCCAGCGCGTCTGCGGTGGGGGTGGAGGTGCAATTGCTCGTCGGCGCCGACACCCTGCTCGGGGGTGGCGCCGAACCCGCACAGTTGCACGGGTACGGCCCAGTTCCCGCCGGCTGGGCCCGCGACCTGGTCACCCACCCGCAGGCCGAGGTGTGGGTGCGGCGGCTCTACACGGCGCCGGGGTCGGGTGACCTGGTGGCCATGGACTCGAAGCGCCGCCGGTTCACCGGCAACCTGCGCCGGTTCCTGATCGTCCGCGACCAGAGGTGTCGCACCCCCTGGTGCGACGCGCCGATCCGGCACGCCGACCACCTGACCCCGCATCATGCCGGTGGCCCGACCAGCGCGAGCAACGGTCAGGGGCTGTGCGAACGGTGCAACCACGACCGGCAGGCCCCCGGCTGGCGGGCCGAACCCGGCCCCGGCAGCCGGCGGGTGATCGAGGTGACCACCCCAACCGGGCACACCTACCGGTCACATGCGCCACCGCCACCCCAGGCCTTCCCACCCTGTGGAGTCGAACGCCGCCTCGCCCACTTGCTGCAAGCCAGCTGACCCCGACCGGCGCTCGGTGGTGCGGCCACCGAGCATCGCGACCCGCGCCCGATTGGTTGTGCGGCTGCCTGGTTATGTACCGGCGTAGCGCATCGAGCGGAGGGAGCCGGGGTGCACGACATGCGGCGGACGGTCAGAACGATCGGCGCCGCCACCCCGGTCAGCTGTTGCGCCGGCGGCCCGGTCAGCTGTTGCGCCGGCGGCCCGGTTAGCTGTTGCGCCGGCGGCCCGACCGCGACCCGAGCAGCGGCCGACTGGACCAGATCCATCCCCGATGAGGCCGACCCGACGTGAACGAGTTCTCGAGCTGCTGCGCGACAACACCAGCGTGGCGGGCCGGCTGGTGACCACCGCGGTCCTGCTGGCGGTCGCACTGGTGCTTGCGGCGGTTCTGGGGCGCCTCGCTGCCCGGCGCGGCCATGACAGCTACAGCCGCTACTACCTCCGCAAGGGGGCCCGAGTCCTGGTCGCGGTCCTCCTGCTGATCGCGCTGGCGATCCTGTGGCGACCCTTCGCCGGGCGGATCGGCGTCGTGCTGGGGCTGCTGGCGGCCGGGGTCGCGTTCGCCATGCAGGAGGTCATCGGTGCGCTCGCGGGATGGGTGAGCATCCTCACCGGCCGGCAGTTCCGCGTCGGCGACCGCATCGAGATGGGCGGCGTGCGCGGCGACGTGCTCGACGTCACTCCGCTGCGCACCAAGGTCCTGGAGATCGGGTCCGGCCACGACGAGACCTCGTGGGTGCGCGGCCGGCAGTACACCGGCCGGGTGGTGTCCATCTCGAACAAGGCGGTGTTCAGTGAGCCGGTGTTCAACAGCAGCGCCGCCTTCGACTACCTGTGGGAGGAGCTCACGCTGCCGGTGCCGTACGCCGACGACTGGCGGCGGGCCGAGGAGATCCTGCGCGAGGAGGCCGAGCACGCGTCGTCGTCGGCGGACGCCCGCCGGGCCATGGACCAGATGCGCCGCCGCTATCCCGTGGGCCGCGCCGAGGTGGAACCCAGGGTGTTTGTCCGGGCGACCGACAACTGGGTGGAGCTGTCGGCGCGCTTCGTCGTACCGGTGCGAGCGGCGCGTGCGGTCAAGGACGAGATGACCCGGCGGTCCTGGACCGGTTCGGCCAGCACGGCATCACGGTCGCCTCGGCGACGCAGGACGTCACCGTGCGCCGCGCTGCCGACGAGCACCGCAGCGGCGGCGGCGACGGTGAGCACCGGTGACGGGGGTCCGGTGGCGGCGGGCACGCGAACGTGTCGTGTCGGCGTTCTGGCTGCTGCCGGCGCTGTGCTGCGTCACCGCGGTGGCCCTCGGGCTGCTGCTGCCCCGGCTCGACGCGCGGATCTCCGACGACGTGCCGTTCCTGTTCGCCGGCGGGCCGCCCGGGGCGCGGGCGCTGCTGTCGGCCGTGACCACCTCGATGATCTCGGTGACCGGGCTGGTGTTCTCGATCACGGTCGTCGCGCTGCAGCTGGCAAGCAGCCAGTTCTCGCCGCGGGTGCTGCGGACGTTCCTGCGCAGCCGGACCACGCAGCTGACGCTCGGGGTGTTCGTCGCGACGTTCCTGTACGCGATCGTGGTGCTGCGGTCGGTTCGCGGTGACGCGGTCGAGGAGCCGTTCGTGCCGCAGGTCTCGGTGACCGTGGCGTTCGTGCTCGTGCTCGCCAGCGCGGCTGTGTTCCTGCGCTACATCCAGCACATCACCGACTCGATCCGCGTGTCGACCATCGCCGGCAACGTCGGGAACGAGACCCGGGAACTGATCGCACGGATCGCCTCGACCCGCGGGGAGGACGAACCGCCGGCCGCGGTGCGGCTGCCACCGGAGCGGGAGGTGGTGACCAGTGTGGCCCCCGGCGTGCTCGTGCACGTCGACGGCGACGCGCTGCTGCGGTACGCCGAGCGCGCGGACGTCGTACTACGGCTGCTGGTACGGGTCGGCGACTTCGTGCCGGCCGGCGCGCCGCTGGTCGCGGTGCACGGCGCGGTGGGTCGGGTCGCTCCGGCGCGGGTGCGGTCCGCGCTGCGGCTCGGGCGAGACCGCACGATGCAGCAGGACGTCGCGTTCGGGCTGCGCCAGCTCGTCGACATCGCCGAGCGGGCGCTCTCGCCCGGGGTCAACGACCCGACGACGGCCGTGCAGGTCCTCGACCAGCTGCACGACCTGACGCGACGGCTCGCCACGCAGCCCGACCCGTCCCCGGCCCGGGCCGGCGCGGACGGGACCGTGCGGCTGGTCATGCCGCAGCGCGGCTTCGCCGAGCTGCTGGACCTGGCGCTGGACGAGATCCTCGACTACGGAGGCGAGTCGCGGCAGGTGCGGCGCCGGGTCGCCGCGATGCTCGACGACCTCGAGTCGGTGTCACGCCAGGAGCACCGCGCACCGGTCGCGGCCAAGCGGCGCCGACTTTGCTGAGGAGTCGGAGCCCGCTCAGGTGGCGGCCGGCTCGCGGCCCAGCGCCCGCATGACCGGCGTGGCGACGGTGCCGTGGACGACCACGCTGAGCGCGACCGTGAACCCCACAGTCGCCCACAGCCACGGCAGCTCCGGCCGGAACGAGTCGCCGGCGTAGGCCAGGTAGTACAGCGAGCCGATCCCGCGGACGCCCAGGCCCGCGATCGTCCACCGCTCCGCTGGCGGGCACCCGGTGCCGGCGAGGGACAGCCACCCGGCGACCGGCCGGACCAGCAGCACCAGGGTGGCCCCGACCACGACACCGGGCCAGGTCAGCGCCGAGAACAACCCCCCCGAGATCGCCACGCCGATCAGCAGCAGCACGGTCCAGGTGAGGATGTGCTCGAGCTGGCCGATGAACGTGTGCAGGTGCCCGTGATAGTCATGGTCACGCTCCACCGCGCGGATCGCCAGCGCGGCGGCGAACACCGCGACGAAGCCGTAGCCGTGCAGCACCTCCGCGAGCCCGTACACGCCGAGGGTCGCGGCGAGGGACAGCATCGGCTCCCGCTGGTCGGCCAGCCGCAGGCTCGGCCGGGGTGCTTCGAATGCCAGCTTTCCGAGCAGCCATCCGGCGCCGGCGCCGACGGCCGCGCCGATCGCGACCTTGCCGACCAGGTCCCAGGCGATCCACCGTGGCAGCCAGCCGCCGAGTTCCTGCTCGCTCGCCCAGAACAGCGCGGCCCAGACGAACGGGAACGCCAGGCCGTCGTTGAGCCCGGCCTCGGTGGTGAGCGAGAACCGCACCTCGTCACCCTCGTCGAGCTCGGCGCCCTCTCCGGTCGTCGGCCCGCCCACTTGCACGTCGGACGCCAGCACGGGGTCGGTGGGCGCCAGCACGGCGCCGAGCAGCAGCGCGGTCGCCGGCGCCAGGCCGGCCACCAGCCATCCGGTGACCGCGACCACCGCGATGCACAGCGGCATCGTGACCAGCAGCAGCCGCCAGGTGACGCCCCAGCCGCGCAGCGACAGCGGACGGTCGATCGCCAGGCCGACGCCCATCAGCGCGACGATGACGGTCAGCTCGGTGAGGCGCTCAGCGACGTCGGCCTCGGCGACGGGGTCGACCAGCGAGCGCTCGACGACCAGCCCCAGCAGGACGCCGGCGCCGAGGAACGCCATCGGGGTGGAGACGGCGTAGTCGCGCAGGATGCGCGGCATGACGGCACCAAGCAGCAGCGCGACCCCGGCCACGAGGTAGAGGCCGTCGCCCTCGATCACCGTGCGCCCGAGCCGGCGTCACCGTGCCCCCGAGCCAGCGTCACTGGGCGCCGGCGACGTAGTTGCTCAGCTGGTCCCGCTCGAACTCCAGCTCGCCGATCCGCGACTTGACCACGTCGCCGATGCTGATGATCCCGGCGAGCCGGCCCTCGACCACCACGGGGACGTGCCGAACCCGATGCTCGGTCATCAGCTGCATCAAGGTGGTGACGGCCTCGGTCGGCTCGCAGCTGTGCACCTGCCGGGTCATGATGTCGGCCACCGAAGCGTCGAGGACCGCAGGGCCGTCGACCA
Organism: Actinomycetota bacterium; assembly: GCA_030773435.1. Taxonomy (GTDB): domain Bacteria; phylum Actinomycetota; class Actinomycetes; order Propionibacteriales; family Nocardioidaceae; genus JALYMZ01. The sequence goes on from JALYMZ010000149.1 coordinate 8,654, forward strand.
GGCGCCGCACGACGTCGCGCTCGGACACGATGCCGTCCACCGTGCTGCCGTCGGAGGTGACCACGACCGCGCCGATGTTGCGCTCGGCGAGCACGGCCACGAGGTCACGGACGGTAGTCTCAGGGCTCACCGTGACGACCTCGTCGCCCTTCACGTGGAGCACGTCGCCGATGCGCATCCTGACCTCCCACAGCGTGCCGCACGGTACCTCTGGTTCGCAGGGTAGTACGACCAGTACGACAGCGATCCGCGACAGCGCGTCGGCGCGGGGTCGCGAGGCCTGGTGATGCGGCTCCATCCCCTGCGGCACACCGGGTTCCGGTACTTCCTCGCCGGCCGTACCGTGAGCCTGTTCGGTAACGCGTTGGCACCGGTGGCGATCGCGTTCGCCGTGTTGCACATCGGCGGCAGTGCCGCCGACCTCGGCATCGTGCTGGCCGCGCGGAGCATCCCGCAGATCCTGTTCCTGCTGTACGGCGGCGTGGTGGCCGACCGCTTCGCCCGCCACCACGTGCTCGTGGTGGCCGGGGTGCTGTCGGCGCTGATACAAGGTGTGGCCGCCGGTCTCCTCCTCGCCGGTACCGCCACGGTCGCCCTGCTCGCGGTCGTCGAGGCGTTCCACGGCGCCGCCTCGGCGTTCACCATGCCGGCGCAGCAGGGCGTCGTACCGCTGGTCGTCCCGTCCGGGGAGCTGCAGCAGGCCAACGCCCTGACCGCGGCCGGACGCAGCGCCGCGTGGATGACCGGCCCCGTCCTCGGCGGTGTCCTGGTCGCGACCGTCGGCTCGGGCTGGGCGGTAGCGCTGGACGCGGCGACGTTCGCGGCCTCCGCGGCGCTGTACGCCCGGGTGCGGTTGCCGCCGGTCACCCGCGGCGAGACCAGCACGACGGTCAGCCAGCTGCGGGGGGGATGGACCGAGTTCATCGCCCGGACCTGGGTGTGGGTGGTCGTCGCCGCCTTCGGTGTGCTCAACGCCGTGTACGCCTGTGCCTGGTTGACGCTCGGCCCGGTGGTGGCCGAGCGCACGATCGGCGCGGAAGGGTGGGGGCTGGTGCTGAGCGCGCAGGCGGGCGGGTTCCTGGCTGGCACGATGCTGATGTTGCGCCTGCGGACGGGGCACCCGCTCCGGGTCGGCATGCTGGGCGCGATGGCGGCGGTGCTTCCGATCGTGACGCTGGGGCTGTCGCCGACCGTGGTGGTGCTGGTCGTGGCCGCCTTCCTCGCCGGCGTCGGCTTCGACGTGTTCGGGGTCACCTGGGAGACCGCGCTGCAGCAGCAGGTGCCGACCGAGCGGCGGTCGCGGTGGCCACGTTGGCGACTCCGGCCGTGTGGCGGCTGCGTACGCCTTCGTCAGTCGCGGGGGTCGGTGCGGCGCCGTGACGACAGGTCGTGCAGTGAGCCGGTGCGGCGAGGGTGGGCACCGCGCTCCTCCGGCGGAAGGGTGCCGATGAAGCCCAGCACCTGGTCGTGCAGGACACCGTTGCTGGACACGGCGTCACCGCCGTGCGGCCCCGGCCTGCCGTCGAGGGACGTGAACCGGCCGCCGGCCTCGGTCACCACCACCGTCAGGGCCGCCATGTCGTACAGCTCCAGTTCGGGCTCGGCGGCGATGTCGACCGCGCCTTCCGCGACCAGCATGTGCGACCAGAAGTCGCCGTAAGCACGGGTGCGCCAGCAGCGGCGCGACAGCGCCACGAAGTCGTCCATCCGGTCCCGCTCCTCCCAGCCCGACAGCGAGGAGTAGGAGAGCGACGCGTCGTCCAGCCGCCTGACCTCGGAGACCCGGCACGGCTGCGCGTTCATCAGCGAGCGCCCGGTGTAGGCGCCGTCGCCGGCGCTGGCCCACCAGCGGCGGCCGAGCGCGGGCGCGGAGACGCAGCCGACGACGACCTCGTTCTCCATCATCAGAGCGATCAGCGTCGCCCACACCGGCACGCCGCGGATGAAGTTCTTGGTGCCGTCGATGGGATCGACCACCCAGCGCCGCGGGCCCCAGCCGGAGGACCCTTGCTCCTCGCCGAGCACTGCGTCGCGGGGGCGAGCGCGGGACAGCGTGCGACGGATCGCCTCCTCGACCGCATGATCGGCATCGCTGACCGGCGACAGGTCCGGTTTCGTGGCCACGTGCAGGTCCAGCGACTTGAAGCGGCTCATTGTCAGCGAGTCCGCGTCGTCCGCTAGCACGTGCGCCAGCCGGAGGTCGTCGGTGTGGGTCGAGCGCATGGCACGAGGTTACGGTCGCGGCACTCGACAGCCGGGGACGTGCCGCCCGTTTCACCGCCGGTGCCGAACGTCGGTCCAGCAGGGCTACGCTCGCAGCGCCCGCCCCCGAGGAGCGCCGCCTGGAGGAGCGGCGTGGAGGAAGACGCATGTTCGACGAGTTCCTCGGCCTGCCGCTGCACGTCTTCATCGTCCACCTGACCGTCGTGCTGCTGCCGGTCGCGTCCCTGACCGCGATGGCGTACGCGGCTGCGCGGTCGTGGCGGTGGCTGCTGCGCTGGCCGCTCGCGCTGCTCGGTGTCGGGTCCGCGGTCGTCACGTTCGTGACCGTGCAGGCGGGCAAGGCGTTCAAGCAACGGCTCGGCCCGGGCGTCGACGAGGTGATCGCCACGCACGAGGCCCGCGGTGAGCTGCTGCTGGTCGTCACGGGCGTCTTCGCGGCCGTGACCGTGGCGTTGAGCCTGGGCGGTCCATCGGCGCTGGTCTCCGGGCGCGGCGCCCGCGCCGGTGCGACGGCGCAGGTGCAGCTCGGCGTGCGCGTCGTTCTAGTAGTCAGCGCCGTGCTCGTCCTGGTGCAGGTGGTGCTGACCGGATACGCCGGGTCCCGCGCGGTGTGGGGCGACCTGCCCTGACGCATCCGGCGCCGGTGTGGCCGGTACCGGCTGCGTCAGGGGGAGTGGCTACGTCGACGGGGCGCCGGCCGCGTCGCGGCTGGCCAGCAGCCGCCGATACGACGCGACCCGGGCCGGGTCCGCCCCGCCCGCGCCGACCACCAGGTCCAGGGCGCACTCCCGCTCCTGCCAGCCGTGGGAGCAGCCGCGCGGGCACTCCGCGGTGAGGCCGACGAGGTCGCCGAACGCCTCGATCAGGTGGTCGGGATCGACGTGCGCCAGCCCGAAGGACCGGATCCCAGGAGTGTCGATGACCCAGCCGCCGAAGGGCAGCCGCAGAGCGTAAGCGGAGGTGGACGTGTGCCGGCCGCGGCCGGTCACCGCGTTGACCCGGCCGGTCGACCGCCCGGCCCCCGGCACCAGCGCGTTGACCAGCGTGGACTTACCGACCCCCGACTGGCCGAGCAGCACGCTGGCGCGGTCGCGCAGCGCGGCGCGCAGCTGGTCCAGGTCGCCGCCGCGTCGTGTCACGACCCAGTCCACGCCGAGCGGACGGTAGAGCCGCAGCAGCTCGTCCGCCGCGGCGAGGTCGGCCTTGGTCAGGCACAGCAGCGGGTGGATGTCGGCGTCGAAGGCCGCCGTCAATGCGCGGTCGATGAATCCGGTGCGCGGCTCGGGGTCCGCGAGCGCGGTCACCACCACCAGCTGGTCGGCGTTGGCCACCACCACCCGCTCGACCGGGTCGTCGTCGTCGGCAGTGCGTCGCAGCACCGTCGTACGCTCCTCGACCGCCACGATCCGGGCCAGGCTGCCCTCGTCACCCGACACGTCCCCCACGAGCCGCACGTGGTCACCCACCACCACCCCCTTGCGGCCGAGCGGGCGAGACTTCATCGCGGTCACGACCCGGGCGGTCTCGGTGGGCGCGGGCTCCTCCGTCAGCACACAGGTGTAGCGGCCGCGGTCTACGGTCACCACTCGCGCCGGCACCGCGTCGGCGAAGCTCGGCCGCTCCTTGGTGCGGGGGCGGGTGCGCCGGCGCGGCCGCTCATAGCTCTCCTGGTCATGAGCGTCGTAGCGCCCTCTGGTCATCGCAGCCCCAGCGGCCTCATCGCAACCTCAGCCGCCTCATCCCAGCAGCGCCTCCCAGGCACCGGTGAAGTCCGGATGCGTCTTCGCCGTCGCGGCGACGTCCTCGACCACCACTCCGGGTACGACGAGACCGAGCACTGCCGCGGCGTGTGCCATGCGGTGGTCGCCGTACGTACGGAACACGCCGGCACGAAGCGGCCGGGGCCGGATCTCCATGCCGTCCTGGCGTTCGGTGACCTGGGCTCCCAGCCGGGTGAGCTCCGTGGCGATCGCGGCCAGCCGGTCGGTCTCGTGACCGCGCAGATGCGCGACGCCCCGCAGGTACGACGGAGAGTCCGCGACCGCGCACACGGCGGCGAGTACGGGAGCCAGCTCGCCGACGTCGTGCAGGTCGACGTCGAGACCGTGCACCCGGCCGGAGCCCTGCACCACCAGTCCGTCGTCCCGCCAGGTCACCGCCGCGCCGATGCGGTTCAGCAGGTCGCGCCACCGGTCACCCGCCTGGTCGGTCACCCGCGGCCACCCGGGCACGGTGACCCGGCCCGCGGTGACCACGGCGGCGGCCAGGAACGGCCCGGCGTTGGAGAGGTCCGGCTCGATCGCCACGTCGACTCCGGCGACCGGGCCCGGACGCACCACCCAGCGCTCGGGTCCCGGGGTGGTCACGGCGACTCCGCGCTCCCGCAGCATGTGCACCGTCATGTCCAGGTGCGGGCGGGACGGGACGGGCGCGCCGACTGTCGTCACCTCGACACCGCGGTCGTACCGCGCGCCCGCGAGCAGCAGCGCCGAGACGAACTGGCTGGACGACGACGCGTCGAGCGCCACCGGTCCCCCCGCGACCCGGCCGGATCCCGCGACGGTGAAGGGAAGCCGGCGGCGGCCGTTGTCGTCCACCTGGACGCCGAGCCGGCTCAGTGCCTCGAGCAGTGGTCGCATCGGCCGTTCCCGGGCACGCTCGTCGCCGTCGAAGCGCACCGGGCCGTCGCCCAGCGCCGCGAGCGGCGGCACGAACCGCAGCACGGTGCCCGCCAACCCGCAGTCCACCCATGCCGGTCCCCGCAGGGCAGCGGGGGTGACCTGCCACGAGTTCCCGCGGTCGGCGACTTCGACGCCGAGGGCGCGCAGCGCGTCCGCCATCAGCACGGTGTCGCGGGCCCGCAGCGGACGCTCGACGGTGGTGGGGCGGTCGGCGATCGCGGCGAGGACCAACGCCCGGTTGGTCATAGATTTCGAGCCCGGCAGCACCACCGCGGCGTCTACCGGTGCGGAGGCGACGGGGGCGGGCCACCGGCCCCCGCCGACGCGGGCGGCCGGGACGGTCGGCGTCGTCT
>JALYMZ010000150.1 GCA_030773435.1 Actinomycetota bacterium
AGCTGGCCGAGCTGTTCGTCTACCCCGGCGACCAGCACCTGTTCGCCGACAGCTCGCTGCCGTCGTACGACGCGGACGCGACGGCGCTGGCGGTGCAGCGCTCACGGGAGTTCCTCGACCGGGTGGGCTGACTCAGCGGGTCGACTGCGGCGTGGCTCCGGCCTACGGAGTGCTGCGAGCCATCATCGGCTGCCGTCGTTCCGATCCCCCTCGCCTCCCGTCCCCCCAAGCCGATGCACCTGCGACCGGCCGGGGAGACCCGATTCGGCGGGCAGAGGAGCCAGCCGAACCATCCTGCGGCGCAGCCTGAGGGTCTCGACTACCCGGGCCCCGCGTCGTCGAGGTCGGCACGTACGACGGAGAACAGCACGAGGTCGTGCCAGGCGCCGCCGCGGTGCTGCGCCCGCCGCAGGACGCCTTCGCGGACGAAGCCGGCCTTGTGCAGCGCCCGCTGCTCGGCGACGTTGGCGACGTCGGTGCTCGCCTCGACCCGCCCGACACCGGTGGCCTCGAGCAGCATCCGGGCCGCCAGTCGCTGCGCCTCGGCTCCGAAACCGTGCCCACGGGCGTCCGGCACCAGCGAGATGCCGATGTTCCAGGCCGTCGACGCGGCGTTCGGGCCGTAGCGCACCGCGTGCCACCCCACGCTGCCGATCACCTCGCCGTCATCCATCCGCTCGACGAGCACCCTGCCGTGGTCGGCGCCGACGAGCCGTTCACCGGCGCGGAGCAGCTCGGCCGGGGCCGGCGTTGGTCGGTCGGGGCCGAAGTCGTTGAACTGTCCGCGCCAGTGACCCCGGTCGGCGTCCCACCGGTCCAGCAGCGCGGCATCGGTGGACATCGCTTCGCGCAGCCGCACCCGGTCCCCGGTCCGGGACATCCGCGGTGGATCCGGGCGCGCCCCCAGCGGCTCGGCGGTCACGCCCATGATGCTTCCAGAGAGATCGCCCGTGACAGCCGCCAGGGGAACGGTACCCGTCAGCGCTTGCGCTGGACGATCTCGTCGGTGGCCGCGGGCAGGATCGTCTTGAGGTCCCCGACGACGCCGAAGTCGACCAGCTCGAAGATCGGCGCCTCCGCGTCCTTGTTGACGGCGACGATGGTTTTCGACGTCTGCATGCCGGCGCGGTGCTGGATCGCGCCGGAGATGCCGACGGCGATGTAGAGCTGCGGCGACACCGTCTTGCCGGTCTGCCCGATCTGGAAGGCGTGCGGGTACCAGCCGGAGTCGACGGCTGCCCGGGACGCGCCAACCGCGGCGCCGAGCGCGTCGGCGAACGCCTCGAGCGGCCCGAAGTCGCCCCCGGTGCCGCGCCCTCCCGACACCACGATCGCCGCCTCGGTCAGCTCCGGGCGACCCGAGCGCTGCCGGGGCTGGCGGTCCACCACTGTTGCGGACTTGGCGGCCTCCGACACCGTGACCGACACGGGCTCGACCTCGGCCGCGGCCGCGGCGGGCTCCGGGGTGGCCGCGTTGGGCTTGACCGTGATGATCGGTGTTCCGTGCGTCACCCGGGCCTGAACGGTGTAGCTGCCGGCGAAGACCGACTGCGTGGTGACCGGTCCGGAGTTCCCACTCTGGACGTCCACCGCGTCGGTGATCACCCCCGAGCCGGTCCGCACCGCGAGCCGGCCGGCGATCTCCTTGCCCTCCGGGTTGGAGGGGATGAGCACCGCCGCCGGCGACCGCTGCTCTACCAGATGTGCCAGCGCCTCCGCCTGCGGGGCTACCAGGTAGCCGGTGAGGTCCGGGGAGTCCAGCACGTACACCTTGGCGGCGCCGTACTTGGCGAGCGTGTCCCGCGCCTGCTCGACCTGAGAGCCGACGAACACCGCGGACGGCTCGCCGAGCCGGCGGGCGATCGTGAGCAGCTCCGCGGTGGTCTTGCGGACGGTCCCGTCGGCATGGTCGACGAGGACGAGGATCTCTGGCATGGTGTCGGGCCCTCCCTCAGACGAACTTCTGGCCGGCCAGGAACTCGACGAGGCGACGCGCGCCGTCGCCCTCGTCGGTGACCACCGTGCCGGCGCTGCGCGGGGGCCGGGCGGTGAACGAGTCGACCGCCGTCCACGCCCCGGTCAGCCCCACCTGATCCGCCGGGATGCCCAGATCGGCCAGCGACCACGTCTGCACCGGTTTCTTCTTCGCCGCCATGATCCCTTTGAATGAGGGGTACCGCGGTTCGTTCGCTTGGTCGGTCACGCTGAGCACCAGCGGCGTACTCGCCTCGATGGTCTCCGCGGCCAGATCGCTGTCGCGGCGGGCGCGAACTTTCTGGCCGTCGACCTCCACGTCGACGACGTAGGTCACCTGCGGCCAGCCGAGCCGCTCCGCGAGCATCGCCGGCACCAGGCCCATCGTGCCGTCGGTCGACGCCATGCCGCACAGCACCACGTCGACGTCCCCGAGCTTCTGGATGGCCGTGGCGAGGATCAGCGACGTGGCCGGCGCGTCCGAGCCGTGGATCGCCTCGTCGCTCACGTGCACGCCCTTGTCCGCGCCCATCTGCAGCGCCTTGCGCACCGCATCGCCGGCCTGCTCGGGACCGACGGTCAGCACGGTCACCTCGCCCCCGGCGTCAGCGACGACCTGCAGCGCCTGCTCCACGGCATACTCGTCGAGCTCCGACAACAGCCCGGCGACCCCGGTGCGGTCCACCGTGCGGTCCGAGTCCCGGAAGGCGCGCTCGGCCGTAGCGTCCGGAACGTGCTTCACACAGACGACGATGTTCATGGCCGGGCAGGCCCTCCTGCGCTTCTCGGGTTCCGGCCAGGGGCCGGCGGGATGCAACTCGAACAGTCATGGTGGCCGATGCGGCTGTGCCGCACGCCACCGGGTCCTGAACCCACGCGGTGAACGGTTCAGCGCGGCGCCGGCCGGCAGGACCGGCTGTCGCGCCGCTGACCTGTGACCGGACCCAGGCGTCGTCGACCGGCGCGGCCGGTGCGGCGCGTCGGGGGCGGCTCAGCGGCCGACGAAGCGGGCCTGGCCAGGCCCGTTCTCGACGAACGACGCCATCCCGATGGCGCGGTCCTCGGTGGCGAACAGGGCGGCGAACTGCTGCCGCTCAATCTCCAGCCCGGTCTGCAGGTCCACGTCGAGGCCGCGGTCGACCGCCTCCTTAGCCGCCCGCAGCGCGTATGCCGGACCCTGCGCGAACTGGGCGGCCCAGCCACGGGCCGCGGTGTACACCTCGGCGGCCGGCACCACCGTGTCGACGATCCCGATCGCCAGCGCCTCCTCGGCACCCACGAACCGGCCGGTGAAGATGATGTCCTTGGCCCGGGCGGGACCCACCAGTCGGGACAGCCGCTGGGTGCCGCCTGCGCCGGGGATGATGCCGAGCAGGATCTCGGGCTGCCCGACCTGGGCGTCGTCGGCGCACACGCGTACGTCGGCGCACAACGCCAGCTCCAGGCCGCCGCCGAGCGCGTAGCCGGTGATCGCGGCGACGACCGGCTTGGGGATCCGGGCGACGGCGCCCAGCGACGACTGCAGGGCGACCGAGCGGTCGACCATGTCGGTGTAGGACATCGCCGCCATCTCCTTGATGTCGGCGCCGGCCGCGAACACCCGCTCGCCGCCGTAGACGACCACGGCGCGGACGTCGCCTCGCCCGGCCGCCTCGTCGGCGGCCGCACGGATCTCCTCCTGCACCTGAACGTTCAAGGCGTTCATCTTCGGCCGGTCCAGCCGTAACGTCGCGACCCCGTCCTCGACCTCGAGCCGCACGAACTCGCCCACGTACCCTCCTCGCTCCGGCGGCCACGAGCGCGCCGGCCGCTGGCCGTGGCTGGAGCCTAGTGGACCACCAGGTGCCGGCGGGCCGAGCGGCTCAGGCGCGCGGAACCAGGCGCGGTGCCTCCGCCGAGGAGTGCGAGGTGACCTGCGTCGGCTCCACCGGGCCCTCGCCCGGCTGGATCGGCCAGGCCACCAGCCCGAGCTCGGCGTCGGAGGCGAGCAGCCGGTGCCGCGGCAGGATGCGCACCGTGTAGCCGAACGGGCCCGTCCGCGCCAGGTCGAGGACGCCCTCGTAGCGGTGCCGCCCCGCCTCGTAGGACTCGCTGGGCTGCAACGACAGCGTGTCGGCCTCGCGCAGCTCGTCGTCCTCGTCGGCCAGCCCGTGCACCACCTGCACGTCGACGTCGTCCGGCGCCAGCGCGCCGAGCGTCACCCAGACCCGCACGCACAGCGACGACCCGAGCTCCGGGGAGTCCCCGACCCCGGACGACTCCACGTGGTCTATCCGCACGCCGTCCCAGGACTGCCGAATTCGCGCCTTCCACTCCGCCAGCCGCCGGGCGCCGCCGAAGCCGGCGTCCAGTGAGCGCGACGTCTGCGCAGCCGGACGGTAGACCTGCTCCACGTAGTCGCGCACCATCCGGGTCGCCAGGACCTTGGGGCCCAACGACTTCAGCGTGTGCCGCACCATCTCGATCCACCGCACCGGGACGCCGGAGCCGTCGACGTCGTAAAACCGCGGCGCGACCTCGCCCTCCAGCAGGTCGTACAACGCCGTGGCCTCGATGTCGTCACGCCGGTCGGGGTCGTCGATGCCCTCCGCCGACGGGATCGCCCAGCCGTTCTCGCCGTCGTACCACTCGTCCCACCACCCGTCGCGGATGGACAGGTTCAGCGCGCCGTTGAGCGCTGCCTTCATCCCAGAGGTGCCGCACGCCTCGTAGGGCCGCAGCGGGTTGTTCAACCAGACGTCGCATCCGGGGTACATCGGCTGCGCCAGCGCGATGTCGTAGTCGGGCAGGAACACCACCCGGTGCCGCACGTCGGCCTCGTCGCAGAAGCGCACGATGTCCTGGATCAGCCGCTTGCCGGCCTCGTCGGCCGGATGCGCCTTGCCCGCCACGACCAGCTGGACGGGACGTTTGGGATGCAGCAGCAGCCCACGCAGGCGCTGCGGGTCGCGGAGCATCAGCGTGAGGCGCTTGTACGACGGGACGCGGCGGGCGAACCCGATCGTGAGGATGTCGACGTCGAGCACGCCGTCGACCCACCCCAGCTCGGCCGGTGCGGCGCCGCGGGTCAGCCACGACTCGCGCAGCCGGTCCCGGACGACCTGCACGAACTGAGCGCGCAGCGCCCGCTTCGTCGACCAGATCGCCTGGCTCGACACCCGGTCGACGGCCTCCCAGCCCTCGGGGTCCTCCACCACGGCAGGGCCGGCCACCTCCGCGCCCAGCTCGAAGACCTCTCTCGCCACCCAGGTCGGCGCGTGCACCCCGTTGGTGATGGAGGTGATCGGCACTTCCGGAGGGTCGAAGCCGGGCCACAACCCGGCGAACATGCCGCGGCTCACGGCCCCGTGCAGGCGGCTCACGCCGTTGGCGCGCTGGGCCAGCCGCAGCCCCATCACGGCCATGTTGAACACGTCGGGGTCACCACTGGGGTAGTCCTCGGCGCCGAGCGCGAGGATGCGCGGCACCGGGACGCCGGCGCTGGCGTTGTCGCCGCCGAAGTGCTGCTCGACCAGCTCGCGGGGGAACCGGTCGATCCCCGCCGCCACCGGGGTGTGGGTGGTGAACACCGTGGCGGCCCGGTTGACCTCCAGGGCCGTGTCGAAGTCGAGCCCCTGCTCCTCGGTCAGCTCGCGGATCCGCTCCAGGCCGAGGAACCCCGCGTGTCCCTCGTTGGTGTGGAACACCTCCGGCGGCGGCGCGCCGGTGATCCGCGACCATGCGCGCAGGGCCCGCACCCCTCCGATGCCGAGCAGCATCTCCTGCAGCAGCCGGTGCTCCGATCCGCCACCGTAGAGCCGGTCGGTGACGTCGCGGGTGTAGCCGGCGTTGTCCTCGTGGTCTGAGTCGAGCAGTAGCAGCGGCACCCGTCCCACGTGCGCGACCCAGATGCGGCCGACGAGGCGCTGCCCGCCCGGCAGCCCCACCGCGATCGAGGCAGGGGTGTCGTCGGCCTCCCGCAGCAGGGTCAGCGGGAGCCCGTCGGGATCCACCAGCGGGTAGCGCTCCTGCTGCCAGCCCGCACGGGACAGCGTCTGCACGAAGTAGCCGTGCCGGTACAGCAGCCCCACGCCGACGACCGGAACGCCGAGGTCGGACGCCGCCTTCAGGTGGTCGCCGGCGAGGATGCCGAGCCCACCGGAGTACTGCGGCAGGACCGCGGTGATCCCGAACTCCGGTGAGAAATAGGCAACCGTCCGAGGGGCAGGCCCCCCGGAGTCCTCCGTCTCGGTGCACTGCTTCTGGAACCAGCGGTCGCCGGTGAGGTACTCCTCGAGGTCGGCGCGGGCCAGCTGCAGCTGCCGCAGGAACCGCCGGTCCGCAGCGAGCTGGCTCAGCCGTTCCGGCCGCAGCGCGCCGAGCAGGCGCACCGGGTCGCGACCACACGCCTTCCATCGCGCGGGGTCCAGCGCGGCGAACAGCTCCTGGGTCTCCTCGTGCCAGGACCAGCGCAGGTTGTGCGCCAGCTCGCCGAGCGGGTGCAGCGGCTCCGGGAGCACCGGCCGGACGGTGAATCGACGGATGGCTCGCACGACCAGAAACCGTAGTCGCGCCGGACGCGCCGGTGCCAACCTCGCCTCGTGTCCGGCATGTCGTGTCGCCGGTGTCGGCCCGGGTAGGTTCGGTGCCGATGGTGGGACGGATTCCGATAATCGACGTGGCCCCGGTCGTCGACTGTGGCCGGCTGCCGGCCAAGGCGGTGACCGGTGAGACGTTCCCGGTGACCGCGACGGTCTTCCGGGAGGGGCACGACCTGCTTGCCGCGGGAGTGGTACTGCGCGACCCCGACGGCACGGCGCGCCCGTTGCGGTGGATGCACCCGACCGGAGAACGGCCCGACGAGATGCGCGCCGACGTGGCCGCCGACCGGCAGGGGCCGTGGACGTTCACGGTGGAGGCATGGGGGGACCCGGTCGGCACCTGGCGGCACGCGGCCGAGATCAAGATCCCCGCCGAGATCGACGTCGAGCTGATGCTGGCGGAGGGCGCCCGAGTGCTGCGGCGCGCCAGCGCGGCGCTGCCCCGGAGCGCCGACGCCGAGCGGCAGGTGCTCGCCGACGCGGTCGCCGCCCTCGAGGACCGGAGCCGCCCAGTCGGTGCCCGGTTCGCCGCCGGTGTCAGCCCGGAGGTCGAGCAGGTCCTCACCGCCCATCCGCTGCGTGAGCTGGTCACCGACGCCGGGCCGTTCCCGGTGTTCGTCGACCGGGAGCGGGCGCTGTACGGGTCGTGGTACGAGCTCTTCCCGCGCTCGGAGGGAGCGGCGTACGACGAGGACACGGGGACCATGCGCTCGGGCACGCTGCGCACCGCCGCCAGGCGGCTGGACGCGGTGGCGGCGATGGGTTTCGACGTCGTCTACCTCCCGCCGATCCACCCGATCGGCAAGGTCAACCGCAAGGGCCGCAACAACACGCTGGTCACGCAGCCGGACGACCCGGGCTCGCCGTGGGCCATCGGCTCCGACGAGGGCGGTCACGACGCCGTCCACCCCGAGCTCGGGACCCTCGCCGACTTCGACGCCTTCGTGGCCCGCGCCCGCGCGCTGAGGCTCGAGGTGGCGCTCGACCTCGCCCTGCAGTGTGCACCGGACCACCCGTGGGTGGACAAGCACCCGGAGTGGTTCACCACGCGCGCCGACGGCAGCATCGCGTATGCGGAGAACCCGCCCAAGAAGTACCAGGACATCTACCCGCTGAACCTCGACCACGACCCCGAGGGGATCTACGCGGAGGTGCTGCGCGTCGTGCGGCACTGGATGGACCACGGGGTCCGGGTGTTCCGGGTCGACAACCCGCACACCAAGCCGGTGCCGTTCTGGCACCGGTTGCTCGCCGACGTGCGCAGCACCGACCCAGACGTGATCTTCCTGTCCGAGGCGTTCACCAAGCCGGCGATGATGCGCACGCTGGCCATGGTGGGCTTCCACCAGTCCTACACGTACTTCACGTGGCGGAACGACAAGCACGAGCTCGCGCAGTACCTCCTCGAGCTCAGCCACGAGACCAGCCACGTGCTGCGGCCGAACCTGTTCGTGAACACCCCCGACATCCTCACCGAGTACCTGCAGTACGGCGGGCCGGCCGCGTTCAAGGTGCGCGCGGTGCTGGCCGCGACCGCGTCCCCGAGCTGGGGGGTCTACGCCGGCTACGAGCTGTACGAGCACGTCGCGGTGCGGCCGGGGTCGGAGGAGTACCTCGACTCCGAGAAGTACCAGCTGCGCCCGCGCGACTGGGACCGCGCGGCGGCCGATGGCCGGTCGCTGGCGCCGTACCTCACCGTGCTGAACGAGATCCGCCGGCGGCACCGCTGCCTCCAGCGGCTGCGCAACCTCAGCGTGCACCGCACCGAGGACGACGCGGTCCTGGCCTACGCCAAACGGGACGGCGACGACACCGTCATCGTCGTGGTCAACCTCGACCCGCACGCCCCGCGCGAGACCATGGTCCACGTCGGAATGCCGGCGCTCGGCATGGATTGGCACGACACTTACGTGGTGCACGACGAGATCACCGGCGATACCTGGCGCTGGGGCGAGCACAACTACGTCCGGCTCGACCCCGCCGTGGAACCCGCCCACGTGCTCAGCGTCCGCGGACCCGCTAGGTGACCGCCCAGCCCCCCGCCGCGCGGGACCCGCAGTGGTTCAGACGTGCGGTGTTCTACGAGGTCCTGGTCCGGTCGTTCAAGGACAGCAACGCCGACGGCGTGGGCGACTTCCGCGGGCTGCGCGAGAAGCTCGACTACCTGCAGTGGCTCGGCGTGGACTGCCTGTGGCTGCCACCCTTCTACGCCTCGCCGCTGCGCGACGGTGGGTACGACGTCTCCGACTACGTCGGAGTGCAGCCGGAGGTCGGCTCGCTGGAGGACTTCAAGGAGCTGCTCGACGCCGCGCACGTCCGCGGCATCCGGGTGATCGTCGACTTCGTCATGAACCACACGTCCGACCAGCACGACTGGTTCCAGCAGTCGCGCGCCGACCCCGACGGGCCGTACGGCGACTTCTACGTGTGGTCCGACACCGACGACCGGTACGCCGACGCGCGGATCATCTTCGTCGACACCGAGTCGTCGAACTGGACCTGGGACCCGGTCCGCCAGCAGTACTTCTGGCACCGGTTCTACTCCCACCAGCCGGACCTGAACTTCGACAGCCCGGCGGTGCAGGAAGCGATGTTCGAGGCGCTGGCCTTCTGGCTCGAACTCGGCGTCGACGGGTTCCGGCTCGACGCCGTGCCGTACCTGTACGAGCGGGAGGGCACCAACGGCGAGAACCTGCCGGAGACCCACGAGTTCCTGCGCCGGGTGCGGCGCTTCGTCGACGAGCACTACCCCGACCGGGTGCTGCTCGCGGAGGCGAACCAGTGGCCGGCGGACGTCGTGGACTACTTCGGCGACTTCGAGTCAGGAGGCGACGAGTGCCACATGTGCTTCCACTTCCCGGTGATGCCGCGCATCTTCATGGCGGTGCGCCGGGAGTCGCGGTACCCGATCTCGGAGATCCTGGCGCAGACCCCGGCCATCCCGACCAACTGTCAGTGGGGGATCTTCCTGCGCAACCACGACGAGCTGACCCTGGAGATGGTCACCGACGAGGACCGGGACTACATGTGGGGTGAGTACGCCAAGGACCCGCGCATGAAGGCCAACATCGGCATCCGGCGACGGCTGGCCCCGCTCCTCGACGACGACATCAACCAGATGGAGCTGTTCACGGCGCTGCTGCTGTCACTGCCGGGCTCGCCGGTGCTGTACTACGGCGACGAGATCGGCATGGGTGACAACATCTGGCTCGGCGACCGCGACGGTGTGCGCACGCCGATGCAGTGGACCCCCGACCGCAACGCCGGCTTCTCCACCGCGACCCCCGGCAAGCTGCACCTGCCGGCGATCATGGATCCCGTCTTCGGCTACCAGGCGGTCAACGTGGAGGCCGAGATCGAGACCTCCTCCTCGCTGCTGCACTGGACCCGCCGGATGATCCACGTGCGCAAGCAGCACCCGGCCTTCGGCATGGGCGGTTTCACCGACCTCGGCGGATCGAACCCCAGCGTGTTCTCCTACGCCCGCGAGTTCGGCGACGACGTCGTGCTGTGCGTCAACAACCTCTCGCGCTTCCCGCAGCCGGTCGAGCTGGACCTGCGCCGGTTCGAGGGCGTGGAACCGGTCGAGCTGCTCGGGGGGGTACGGTTCCCGCGCATCGGGGAGCTGCCCTATCTGCTCACGCTGGGCAACCACGGGTTCTACTGGTTCCGGCTGCCGCGGCCCGCGGAGGTTCCGGAGGGCGTGCCGGGGGCACGGAGAAGAGCATGACGGGGCCCGGGCAGGCCGCGCACGCCGAGGCCGCGCGTCGGTACCTCGCGCAGCAGCGCTGGTTCGGCGGCAAGGGGCGCGGGTTCGCGGTAACCCACCGCCGGGCGCTGCCGTGGCTGTCCGACCCCGGCGCCTGGCCGGCGGTCCGGATCGAGTTGGTCACGGTGACCTTCGACGACGGCGGTGCAGAGGTGTACCAGCTGCCGCTGGCCTACTACGCCGCCGCCCAGGAGCACCTGGCCCACGCGGAGCTGGGACGGTGGGCCGAGGACGACGTCGGGCCGGCGTGGGCCTACGACGCGCTGCACGACAAGCGCGCCACCGGCTACCTGCTGCACGGCATCCTGCGCGAGCGCCGGGTCGACGGCCTGAGCTTCCACCGCCTGGACGGAGCCGACCACGCGATCGACGCTCCGTCCCTGCTCATGCCCGGTGAGCAGAGCAACTCCTCGCTGGCCTTCGGTGAGGAGGCGCTGCTGAAGGTGTTCCGGCGGGTCGCCCCCGGGCGCAACCCGGACGTGGAGATCCACGAGCTGCTCACCCGCGACGGTGTCGACAAGATCGCGCCGCTCCTCGGCTGGATCGAGACCGAGTGGTCGGGACCTGCACCGGGTGCGCCGGATGCCGCCGCGACGGCTGACCTGGCGATGCTGCAGAAGTTCCTGCGCACCGCGACCGACGGGTGGGCGCTCGCGCTGGCCAGTGTCCGTGACCTGTTCGCCGAGGCGGACCTGCACGCCGACGAGGTCGGCGGCGACTTCGCCGGCGAGGCGCACCGGCTGGGGGCGGCGACCGCGGAGATCCATCGGCACCTCGCCGCGGTGCTCCCGACCGGGTCCTGGGGCCGCCGGGAGCTGTGCGCCGCAGGAGCGGCGATGCAGCAACGCCTGGACCGCGCGGTCGAGGCCGTACCGGACCTCGCACCGTTCGTGGCCGGGCTGCGCACCGCCTACGACGACCTCGCGGTGCTGGGGTGGCCGGTGCCGGTGCAGCGTGTCCACGGCGACCTGCACCTGGGGCAGACGCTGCGCACCGTGCTGGGGTGGAAGATCATCGACTTCGAGGGCGAGCCGGCCAAACCGCTGGCAGACCGCGTGGCGCCGGACGTCGTGCTGCGGGACGTCGCCGGCATGCTGCGTTCGTTCGACTACGCCGCGGCGACCCTGCTGCCGGACTACCCGCACCACGCCCAGATCGCCTACCGGGCGCGCGAGTGGGCGCAGCGCAACCGCGGCGCGTTCTGCGACGGCTACGCCGCGGAGGTCGGTGAGGACCCGCGTGAGCAGGCGGTGCTGATGCGGGCGTACGAGATCGACAAGGCCGTTTACGAGGTCGTGTACGAGGCGCGGAACCGGCCGACCTGGCTTCCGATCCCGCTAGCGGCGGTGGCGCGGCTGGCCGACGCCGAGCAGGCGGGGGAAGCCTCGTGACGGGTCCGGTGCGCCGCCCGACCGCTACTGCGTTGCGCGCCCTCGTCGACGGCCTCCACCGCGACCCGCACGCCGTGCTCGGCCCGCACGCCGGTCCTGACGGGCTGACCGTCCGCGCGCTGCGCCCCGGCGCGCGGGCGGTGGCGGTGACGACCGCGGACGGCCGCTTCGCGATGGACAACGAGCACCCGGGGGTGTGGTGCGTGACGCTGCCGGTCGATGAGGTGGTCGACTACCGGCTCGAGGTCGCCTACCCCGACGGCACGGTGGTCCGTGCCGACGACCCGTACCGCTTCTGCCCCACGCTGGGCGACGTCGACCTGCACCTGCTCGGGGAGGGCCGGCACGAGCAGCTGTGGCGGGTGCTCGGCGCGCACGTGCACAGGCATGACTCCCCGCGCGGCGAGGTGTCGGGCACGTCCTTCGCGGTGTGGGCTCCGAACGCGCGCGGCGTGCGGGTCGCCGGTGACTTCAACGGCTGGGACAGCACCGCGCACCCGGCGCGGGCCATGGGGGTCAGTGGCGTGTGGGAGCTGTTCGTGCCCGGGGTCGGCGCGGGCATGCGCTACAAGTTCGACGTCTGCGGCGCCGACGGGGTGTGGCGGCACAAGGCCGACCCGGTGGCCTTCCGCGCCGAGCGGCCGCCGGGGACCGCCTCGGTGGTGTTCCGGTCGACCTACACCTGGGGCGACGCGGACTGGATGCGCCGGCGCGCCGAGCACCCGACGCACCGGCGTCCGATGAGCGTCTACGAGGTGCACCTGGGGTCGTGGCGACGCGACCGGTCCTACCGTGACCTGGCCGACGAGCTGGTCGGCTACGTCCGCGGCCTCGGGTTCACGCACGTGGAGCTGCTGCCGGTGATGGAGCACCCGTACGGCGGCTCTTGGGGCTACCAGGTCTCGTCGTACTTCGCGCCGACGTCCCGCTTCGGTGACCCCGACGACTTCCGCCACCTCGTCGACCGCCTGCACCAGGCCGGGATCGGCGTCCTCGTCGACTGGGTGCCGGCACACTTTCCGCGCGACGAGTGGGCGCTGGCGCGCTTCGACGGCACCGCGCTGTACGAGCACGCCGACCCCCGGCGCGGGGAGCACCCCGAGTGGGGCACGCTGATCTTCGACTTCGGACGCTCGGAGGTCCGCAACTTCCTCGTCGCCAACGCGGTCTACTGGCTGGAGGAGTTCCACGTCGACGGGCTCCGCGTGGACGCCGTCGCCTCCATGCTCTACCTCGACTACTCCCGGCGTGCGGGTGAGTGGACCCCGAACCCGCACGGCGGCCGGGAGAACCTCGAGGCGGTGGGGTTCCTGCAGGAGATGAACGCCACCTGCTACCGGCGGGTCCCCGGCATCGTCACGGTCGCCGAGGAGTCGACGTCCTGGCCGGGCGTCACCCGCCCCACCCATCTCGGCGGTCTCGGGTTCGGGCTGAAGTGGAACATGGGCTGGATGCACGACTCGCTCCGCTACGTCGCGCAGGACCCGATCTACCGCCAGTATCACCACCACCAGCTGACGTTCTCCATGATGTACGCCTACGCCGAGAACTACGTGCTGCCGATCTCCCACGACGAGGTGGTGCACGGCAAGGGTTCGCTGCTGCGCAAGATGCCCGGCGACCGATGGCGGCAGCTGGCCACGCTGCGTGCGTTCCTGGCCTACATGTGGTCGCACCCCGGCAAGCAACTGCTGTTCATGGGCTGCGAGCTGGCTCAAGACTCGGAGTGGGCGGAGGGGGGTGAGCTGGACTGGTGGCTGCTGGACAGCCCCGCGCACCAGGGTGTGCAGGCCCTGGTGCGGGACCTCAACGCCGCCTACCGGTCCACGCCGGCGCTGTGGCGGCTGGACCACGACCCCGCCGGGTTCTCCTGGATCGACGCCAACGACGCCGGCAACAACGTGTTCAGCTTCCTGCGCGAGGACGGCGAGGGATCGCCGGTGGCCAGCGTGGTGAACTTCGCTGCGGTGCCGCACGAGGGCTACCGTCTCGGTCTGCCGCATGCCGGGCGCTGGGAGGAGATCGTGAACACCGACGCCGACGCCTACGGCGGCTCCGGCGTCGGCAACCTCGGCGCGGTCCAGGCGGTGGAGCAGCCGTGGCACGGGCGGCCCGCCTCGGCGCGGTTGCGGCTGCCACCGCTGGGCGCGCTGTGGCTGCGGCACCTGAAGTGAGCCGGTGAGCCTCGGCTCGCCCGGTGAGCCGCTGACCGACGGCGTCGTGACGCTGCTGCCGGCGGGCGACCCGGGCCGGTTCCTGGTGTCGTACGGCGGCGCGGTGGCCGGCGAGGTGCGGCTGGTCGACCGCGATGGCGGGCTGGGCGAGGCCAGCTGGTGGCTGGAGCTGACGTACCGGCGCCGCGGATTGGCGACCCGGGCGCTGCACCTGCTGTTGCGCCACGCTTTCGTCGACCGCCGGCTGCACCGGGTCGAGGCGTACGTCGAACCCGAGCACACCGCGTCGCTGCGGCTCGCCGCGCGGGCGGGGATGCGCCGGGAAGGGGTGCTGCGCGGGCGGGCGTCCGGCGGCGGCCCTCGCCGCGACGTCGTCGTCCTGGCCCGGCTGTCCGACGACCCCGAAC
>JALYMZ010000151.1 GCA_030773435.1 Actinomycetota bacterium
GCAGCGGCTGCTGCGGTCGCGCCACACCGTGCAGTTGCAGGGTGAGCACGACCGCAGCAGTCGCGAGCACGGCGACGAGCGGCCAGACGCCCAGCGACGCGAGGGTGCGGCGCTCGGTCACCTGGTACACATCGGCGTGCGGAAGGGACACTGAAGGTCAGGCGACGGGGTCGAAGGTCCGCCACCGGGTGCGCTCGGCGAAGCCCAGCCCCTGCCAGAACCGCAGCGCCGACGGTTCCGCGTCGCAGTGCAGCTCGCGCTCCCCCCGCGCCTGGACCCAGCGGGCGCAGGCCCCGATGAGGGCAGCGCCGTGGCCGGCCCGCCGGGCGTGCGGTAGCACCCCGACTCCGAACACGAGCGCCCCGTTGCGCCGCAGGCGCACACCGGCGACGCCGACCACGGCGCCGTCGTCGTCCTCGGCCAGGAGCAGCTGCAGCCCAGGCACCCGGGTAACGCCGTCGGGAAGGATCTCTTCAGCGTCGTCGTCGCCGAACGCGAGGTCCATGACCGTGCGCACCACGGGCAGGTCGGCCTCGGCGACCTGCCGCACCCGGTTCGAGGCGGCTCCCGCCACGGCGTCGACGGAACCCGTCAGGCGCACCGAGATTGGCTGCTCCTCCCACCCCCCTCGGCGCAGGTCGTCGGCGTCCACCGGCACCCCGTCGAGGACGAGCAGCTGCGGTCGGACCGGCACCGTGCTGACCTGCTTCACCAGTGCCCTCTGGTTCACGCGGGCACCGAACACGGTCACGACGGCCCGGGCGGTCGGGTTGAGTACCCCGGCGGCGCCGGGGACCGTCACGACCGGATAGCCGAGCCGTGCCGCGAGGTGGTCGGCCTCCGCTGTGAGCTCCTGCGCGAGGGCGGTCACGACCACGCCTTGCCCGACCACGCCTTGCCCGACCACGCCTTGCCCGACCACGCCTTGCCCGACCACGCCTTGCCCGACCACGCCTTGCCCGACCACGCCTTGCCGGACCACGCGCTGTCGGTCCAGGCCTTGCCGCTCCACATGACCCGGGACCACGGTGCCGTGTTCCAGGAGCCGGAGCTGCTCCGGCCCGAGCCGGTCCACGCCACGCCGTTCCACGTGCCACCCTTCCAGGCGGTCCCGGTGGCGGTGGCCTGAGCCCAGGCCGCGCTGTCGAACGGGCTGCCGAAGATGTCGACCTCACCGGTCAGATCGACCTCGCCGTCGTTGACATGCACCGTGCCGCGGGACTTCTCCAGCGACCCGCCGCCCGTCGCATAACCCTTCATGGGCTGCGCAGTCGCTGCGACCCCCCCTGTGATCGCCCTGTCCACTCGGAGCAGGCCGTTGCCCCGGTACTGGACCGTAGAGCCCTTGAACGGCATTGAGGTGGCCATCAGGTGGCGCTTGACCTGGTCCGGGGTGAGGTCGGGGTAGCGCTGCAGGAGCAGGGCCGCTGCTCCGGACACGACCGCGGCGGCCTGGGAGGTGCCGCTGCCGCGGAAGAAGCGGTCCCCGACGACGGCGGCCGGGTGCTGGTCGTCGATGTGGCTGCCGGGGTCGCGGAGCCCGAGCACGCTGACGCCTGGTGCGACGAGGTCGACGTGGCGGGTGTTGCTGCCGCGGTTGCCGAACGCGGGCACTTCGTCGTCCGCGTCGTTGACGGTGCCCTTGGTGTCGTCGGCGCCGACGGCGAGGACGTACGGGTCCTGCGCCGGATTGGCCAGATTCTTCAGCGTGCTGCCGTCGTTACCGCCCGCAACGACGACGGTGATGCCGTGCCGCCAGGCGTTCTCGACCGCGAAGGTCAGCGGGTCGGTCTTGTAGTCGGCGGTGCTGTCCGTGCCGTACGACAGGTTGATGACGCGGATGTTCATGCCGGGGTCGTCCTTGTGCGCGACGACCCAGTCGATCGCGGCGATGACCTGCGTGACGTCCACGGCTCCGTCGTAGGACGCCACCTTCAGGCTCACCAGCGTCGCGTCCGGCGCGATCCCGACGAACTTGGTCGGGTCGGCGCCGAGATCTTGGTTCTGCACCCCTTCCTCGCGCCCGGCGATGATCGACGCCATGTGCGTGCCGTGCCCGAAGGTGTCCTTGTGCGCCAGGTCCGGGTACTGCGACTCGAACGACAGGTCTGGCCCGTCGACGATGTTGTCCCCGGTCAGACCGGGCACCCGCGCCACGCCGGAGTCGATGAGCGCGACGCCGACGCCCTTGCCCGTGTAGCCGGCGGTCCAACTGTCCTGCGCCCCGACGGTGGCGGTGATGTGGTGCAGCGACCCCTTGTCGGTGATCGGGTCGTAGCCCAGGCCAGGGCCTGTGTCCGCGTGAGCCGCGGCGCCAAGCGGAGCGAGCACGACAGCGGACAGTGCGAGGAGCGCCGCCGCGCGCAGCGATCGCGCAGGGCGGCACCGATGATTCGGCATGATGATCTCCAACACCTCAAGGGCGGCGCCGCCAGGGAACCGGGTCGCGGCGCGACCAGCGGTACCACCGACGAAGCGCCGGGACCGGTCCTAGGTCCACATCAGCCGTCGGCGGCCCTCGAGGCGGCACATAGAGCCGACCGGCCCAACTTGATGCCCCGGATCGGTCCTGTCGGCCGTGTGTAAGGAGCCGGCGCGGGCGTGCGAGCGCCTCAGGCCCCGTAGCGCCGGGATCCGATCAGCGGTCGGGGGCGCTCGTCCGCAGGGAGGGGACGCTGCAGCGGCAGTCGGGGCTGGCTGACGAGCCGCAGCACGCCGGCGAACGGCAGTGGCCGTGCGAAGTAGTAGCCCTGGCCGAAGGGGCAGCCGAGGCCGGCGAGGGCGGTGGCCTGCTCGGCGGTCTCGACTCCCTCTGCGACCAGTTGCAGGTTAAGGGTGCTGCCGAGGTCGACGATGCCCCGCACGAGCGCCTCGTCCAGCGGGTTTCCCGGAACCTCGTCGAGGAACGACTTGTCCATCTTGAGGATGTCGATCGGGAACCGCCGAAGGTAGCTCAGCGAGGAGTATCCGGTCCCGAAGTCGTCGAGTGCCAGCGTGACGCCGAGCTTGCGCAGGTCCTCGATCCGCCTCATGGTGACCGTGCTGTCTTGGAGCAGCAGGGTCTCGGTGAGCTCCACGATGAGCAGCCGCGGGTCGAAACCGGCCGCCTCGACTGCTTCGCCGACCTCCGAGACGAGCGTGTGCTCCCGGAACTGACGGGCGCTGAGGTTGACGCTGACCTTGACGCCGGCGCCCCGCGACCCGCTGCGCTGCCAGTCGCTGGCGTGCAGGCAGGCCTGGCGCAGCACCCACCTGCCGATGGACAGGATGAGGTCGCTCTCCTCCGCGAGCGGGATGAACTCCCGGGGCGGAAGCGAACCGCGGGTTGGATGCTCCCATCGCAGCAGCGCCTCGAAGGAGCTGATCCCGCCGGTTACCAGGTCCACGATCGGCTGGTAGTGCAGCACGAACTGGTCTTGATCCAGGGCTTGCTGCAGGTCGGCACGCAGCTGCTGACGCGCCATCTCCGCCGCATGGTGGCTGGGCCGATAGACCTCGATGCGGCCCTTTCCAGCTCGTTTGGCCGCGTACATCGCGCCGTCTGCTGCCCTCACGAGGTCCGTCGCCCCGCCAAGCGAGTCGCTACTCGCCACACCGATGCTCACCCCGGGACGGATCTGACGACCGGCGATCAGGACTGGCTGGCTCAGATCGGTGAGGAGCCGCTCGGCGATGACCTGTGCGCGCGGGGCGGTGTCGCTGCCGACCAGCAGCAGCGCGAACTCGTCGCCACCGAGCCGTGCGGCGGTGTCCCCCGACCGAACGCACGCCTGCAGGCGCTCCCCGACGGTTCGCAGCAGAGCGTCTCCTGCTTCATGCCCCGCCGCATCATTCACGATCTTGAGATTGTCGAGGTCGATGTAGAGCACGGCCAGCGGTGCGCCGGATCCGCAGCTCGCTCCATCGGCCTGCGCCACGCGCTCCATGAACAGCGCACGGTTCGGCAGTCCGGTCAGCGCGTCGTGGAATGCCTGGTGGAGCAGCCGTTCCTCCAGCACGCGCCGGTCGCTGACGTCGCGGGTCGTCAGCACGATGCCGCGGACGGCCGCATCCTCGAGCAGGTTGTTGGCTGCGGTTTCCACGAAGCGCCATGACCCGTCGCGGTGCCGCATGCGGACCCGGACGGGCGCGGGCTGCGGGACGCGCCGGTCACCGACCGCGGACAGGTACCGGTCGAAGTCGGCGGTGTCGTCGGCGTGCACCAGCCCGCGGACGGGCTTTCCGATGAGGGCCGCCGGGGGGAGCCCAAGCACCCAGCCGATGGACGGCGTCTGGTAGCGGACCTCGCCCTGGCGGTCAACCACCGTGATGATGTCGGACGAGTTGTGCACCAGCGACCGGGAGTGCTCGCCCGCCGCCAGCGCGTCGAGCAGGCTGTTGAAGGCGCGTGCGGTCTCTCCCAGCTCGTCGTCCGAGTCCACCTCGATCTTGCTTGTCTCCGCCGTCGACTGCGCCCACTCTCCGGTCAGGCTTGCGGTCGTGATCGTGTCCGCCATCGAGCGCAGCCGCGCGCTGAGCACGCCGAGCCGCCGACCGACGACGACCCTGGACAGTCCGTGGTTCAGCGCACCGACGAGGAACCCCGCGAGCAGGCACGCGATGACGAAGCTCGGCCGCCGTGCTTCCTCGGAATGCACGCCGAGCAGGATCGCGAACGGCGGGAACACCGCTCCGACGACCAGCCCGAGGCCGACCATGTAGATAGCCAGGTCCCAGAACACCCGTCGGGTCAGCCGCCGCTGCCCCAGGCCCCAACGGCTGAACGGGCCGGTGGCAGGGGTCCAAGGCATGCCCTGCCCCTCGACGCCGCGGCCGCGCGGCTTGAGTCGGCTGCCACGTGCCATCAGGCGTCCGGCTCCGGGGCCGGTCGTCAGGAGCGCCGCGCGGTCAAGCGCCAGGCGGCTTCTGCCGACGGCTGGTCGTACCAGCAAGACCTCTGACCGACGGACGGACGATCATGCACTTGCCCGTTGTGGGAGACCAGACCCTCGTACCCGTGCACGGCGGTGCAACGCGGCCCTTCATCAACCTGGACTGCGCTGCCAGCACGCCGCCGTCAGTGCGCGTGGCCGCAGTGGTCGACGAGTTCCTGCCGTGGTACTCCAGCGTCCACCGAGGCGCCGGCGCAAAGTCGCAGCACTCCAGCGAGCGCTACGAACAAGCCCGGGACACGATGCTGCGTTTCGTCGGCGGTGACGCCACAACGCACTCCGTCGTGTTCCCCCGC
Source organism: Actinomycetota bacterium (assembly GCA_030773435.1). Classification (GTDB taxonomy): domain Bacteria; phylum Actinomycetota; class Actinomycetes; order Propionibacteriales; family Nocardioidaceae; genus JALYMZ01. The sequence continues at coordinate 5,228 of JALYMZ010000151.1, forward strand.
AACACGACGGAGGCGCTGAACCTCGCAGCGTTCCGTCTGCGCCTCACGCGAAACGACGTCGTCGTCACCACTGTCGCCGAACACCACTCCAACATGCTGCCGTGGCGCCGCCATGCGCAGATCCGGTACGTCGACGTCGCCCATGACGGCACTTTCACCGTCGAGCAGGTCGCCGCCGCGCTCGACCTGAAGCCCACCCCCCGAGTCCTCGCGATCACTGGCGCGTCCAACGTCACCGGTTGGGTCCCTCCGCTCGCGGCCGTCGCGGAGGCAGCCCGAGCCCGTGGCGTCGTCGTGGTCGTGGACGCGGCGCAGCTCGCGCCGCACCGGCCGATCAACATTACCGAGCTCGGTGTCGACATGCTGGCGCTGTCCGGTCACAAGATGCACGCCCCGTACGGCGCAGGGGCACTCATCGGCCCGCGGACGATGTTCGAGGACGGCGAGCCGATGCTCGTCGGTGGCGGCGCGGTCGCCGCGGTCGGCCTCGACGAGGTGATCTGGGCGGCGTCCCCCGACCGCGACGAAGCCGGGTCCCCGAATGTCCTCGGCGTCGTCGCGATGGACGCCGCCGTCCGCGAGCTGACCGAGCGCGGATGGGCCGGCACTCTGCGGCACGAACGTCAGCTCCTCGACGAGCTTGACCGGCAGCTCGCCAGCGTCCCCGGCCTCGTCCGCTACGGACCGGTCCACGGGCGGGACCGCCTGCCCGTCGCCGCCTTCAACCTCGAAGGCACGCCGCACGCCCTGGTCGCCAGCCGGTTGTCCCACGAGTTCGGTATCGGCGTTCGCAGCGGATGCTTCTGTGCTCACCCCCTCCTGATGCGGCTGCTCGGGCTCGACGACGAACGGACCGCGCAGTACCGGGATCGAGTCCGGCAGGGGCAGCACGAGCTCCTGCCAGGCGCGGTCCGCGCGAGCGCCGGCCCCGGCACACCGGTGCAGCACGTCGTCGACCTCGGGGGCGCCCTGCGCCAGATCGCGGCGACACCCGAGGGCGCCGAAAGGTACAGGCTCGCTGACAGCGGCGAGTTTCTGCCGCGCAGTGGTCCACAACGGAGACATGTCGCATGAGCGGCCGAAAGCGCTGATGCGCTGGTGAGAACGTCGGACATTTGACGGCTCAGCGCAAACAAGATGCCGGGACGGCGGTACACGGGGTGGTCGAGCGGAACGAGCAGGTGCCCTCCTTCTCAAACGATGACTTCGTGGAGGGTCAGGAGTCGCCGGATGGAAGGGCACCTGCGAATGCTAAGAGCCAGCCGAGCCTGCCTTTGAAGTGGGTCCCCAATGCGGTGCCTTTACTCCCCGGTCCTTGCCGAGCAGCATGAAGCGCCCTGTAAGCCTATAGTGTCGCAGACGTTTCAGTTTCCCGACGGCACATAGGTGGTTCCCATGGCCCGTACTACCATCATTCAGCTCACCGATGACATCGACGGAGCGAAGCCGACCAAAACGGTCGAGTTCAGCTACAAGGGCAAGTCGTACTCCCTTGACCTCAACGACAAGAACGCCACCGAGCTCGACGACGTGCTCGCCCCCTACATCGCCGCAGGGGACAAGGCCGGCGGCACCCAGTCCCGTGCCGACGGCCGCAGCAGTCGCTCCGGCGGCTCACGCCGAGGTCCCTCCGCGAGCGGCGGCACGACTAACGGGCCCGACCCGAAGGGAATCCGCACGTGGGCCGAGACTAACGGCGTGCAAGTGTCAGCCCGCGGACGCATCCCGGCCAGCGTGATCGAGCAGTACAGGGCCGCCAACACCTGACTCCCCCACCCGCCGATGAACCGTCGGCAGCAAGATCATCTGTTCAGGACGTGTTCAGCCTGCCGCTATCACCGCCGACCTGCGTCCTCCCGGACAGCCACATGACGGCGGATCCACGCTCAGGACGCGGCTTAACCGACCTGCGCCTACCTCTTTAAGCAGTCCCCGCTCGACTCTTAATCCGATTGGTCTCAGCAGTACGGGCGGGTCGAGGTAGATGACGTCCCATGACGTGGTGTGGCTCGTCGCGTTGTGCTTCGCGTTGTTCGCTGATTATGCAGTCTGCAGGGCGGGCTGGTCGATGACCTCTTTCGGGGTGTCGTGGCGGGGCTGCAGAGCGGTGGGGGCGGGCGGGGTGAGTTGGGCCATAGTCGCCTCGGACAGGTAGCGCCGGTCGGTGATCTGCCACTCGTCGTGGGCTTCGATCAGGACGCAGCCGGCGAGACGGAGCAGCGCGGTGTCGTTGGGGACAGCGGCCGGCTGCTGGAAGGTGTGGACCGACCATGCCTCGGCGCACCCAGGCCCTTCCGGACCTGGCGGGTGACACCGAATGCCGGCGGTGAACGACGTCGGTGAGCCGTGTGCGGGAGAACCGCACGCACGGTTCGACGGGCGGGGGCTGGAAACGGAACTCACATGGCCGTAGGCCACCGAGTAACCGCGCCAGCCCCCGACCCTCCACGCCGCCGTCGTGGACGGCTGTTCGAGCGGTGGAAGCGCCCGGTGCCGCTGATTGTGGACGCGGGGTACGACAGTGGCCCGAGTGTCGTCTCGGGGTGTCGCCGGCTCCACGTGCCGGAGGGGGCGGGCTGCTCGTCGGGGCGGGGGTGTTGCAGGTCAGCCGGGTGCGGCGCCGGCTGCGGGCAGCGTTCGTAGCCGGGTGATGCCGTCAAGCAGCAGTTGGGTCCAGCGGCCGCGGCTGGACAGGTGCAGGGTGACGCGGCGTCCGGAGACGGCGAGCCGGCCGGCGACCGACAGCAGCCGCAACCGCAGGCGCTTGGGTTCCCAGCGCCGGGCCTCGTGACCGGTCAGCGCGAGCAGCTGAGTCCAGGCGGTCAGGTCCAGGGCGAGCGCGACCAGGGCGCACCAGATCTGGTTCTGGGTGAAGTCGTGCAGCGGCAGGTTGGTCAGGCCGGTGTCCTTGGCGACCCGGATCCGGTCCTCGGCCCGGGCGCGGCGGCGATGCCGCAGCTCCAGGTCAGCCAACTGCCCACGCGTGGTGTTGGTGGCGAAGGCGATCAGCCGGTGCCCGTCGGCGTCGGTCAGCCGGAGCTGCGCGCCGGGGTGCGGACGTTCCTTGCGCACGATCACCCGCATCCCGGGTGGCCAGCCGGACAGGTCCAGCAGGCCGGTGGCCTCGGCGACCCACGCGCCCTCCCGCACGTCGCCGTCGCTGCTGTAGGCCGGTGTCCACATGTCGTGAGGGATGACGGCGAGCAGGTCGGCGGCGTCGTCGGGCAGCGGAAAGCCGACCGAGTAGGACAGTCGCTGGCCGTGCAGCCAGTCCAGCACGGCGTGGGTGCAGCCGGCGGCGTCGGTGCGGACCAGCACCTTGCGGCCCGGCCTCGTGCCGGCCCGGACGCCGGGGAGCTGGCGCAGCGCGTCGCGCAGCACCGCGAGGTGGTCGGCGGCGGTGTTGGAGCCGGCGTTGCCCGGGCGCAGCGTGATGGCCAGCGGCTCGCCGGTGCCCTCGGGCCCGTGGTCGAGGAACGCGCACAACGGGTGGAAGCCGAAGCCGCGCTTGAACGTCGGCCGGCCGCTCTCCTTCTCCCGAATGCGCGGTCACCGTCGCGTCGACATCGATCACCAGCGACGTCGCCGCGTCGGTGCCGTG
>JALYMZ010000152.1 GCA_030773435.1 Actinomycetota bacterium
GGCCCGGGCCGTCCAGCGCTCGACCGGCTGCCCGCGCTGCACCGGCGGGTCACCGACCCGCCACCACCGCGGCACCGTCAGCCCGTACTCCAGCCGCGGCGCCACCTCGACCTCCACCGTGACCCGACCGGACGCCCCTTCGACGCGCCGCAGCAGTGCGTGCGGCGACTGCAGCCCGATGTCGTGTCCACGCGACCCCGGCTGGAGCGCGAGTACGTCGGACAGCACCACCGACCCGCTGCCGGTCGTGTACGTCGTACGCACGGCCATGGTGTCGTCGACATAGGCCCGGTGCACCCGCGCGTCACCGGCGGCGACGACGCTCCAGTGCCCAGCATTCGCATCGAGCAGCCGCCCGAAGACCGAGGGCGAGTCGAAGCGCGGCACGCACCACCAGTCGACGGAGCCGGCCGAGCTCACCAGGGCGGCACCCTGACAGTCGGACAGCAGCGCGTAGTCGGCGATGCTGGCGGCGGTCACCGCTGCAACCGGCGGCGCACGGCGTGCACGACCGCCGTGCCGGCACGATCCCTGTCCCGGTCATCGAGCGCGGCGAGGGTCGCGGCGGCGACGAACCCGTAGGCCAGGTGCGGCACCAGGTCGGCCGCCCACGCCGATGGCGGCCAGCTGCGCGGGTCGGTGACGCCGAGTACGGTCATTGGCCCGTTCGCGGCCACCAGGACAGCGCCGGTGGTGGCCGCCGTACCGCCGAGCGGGCCGGGACGCCAGCCGGCACCCCGGATGAGCCCGAAGACGACGCCGGTGCCCACGCCCGCGGCGAGACCCATCAACGGGCCCAGACCCTGCAGCCGGTTCTGCCGGGCGTCGTCGTCACCGGGGATGCCGACGCCGGTCTTGTCGGCGAGCTTCTCCACCGTCTGCTCCGGCGTCGAGCTGCTGGGTCGGCCGCGGGCCGCCATGTCGAGGTAGGTCACCGCGTTGAGCGCAGTCGTACCAGCCGCGCCGGCGGCCGCGCCACGCCACAGCCATCGCATCATGGCCGGCCTGTACCCAGGTGGCGGCCGGGGACGCACCTGTTTCCGAGACGGGCAAGGGTTGCCGCCGCCGTCCTCGGGCAGGATGCAGGTGAGACAGGAGGTCACATGGCGACGACGAAGCAACAGCGGGCGGTCCACGCTGCCCGGCACGAGGCACATCTGTACGCCGCTGGCGCGGAGCGGCCCCTCGGCTCGTTCACAGGTTTCATGGCGGCGTACGCCGGGGCGGTCGTCGCCGGTGCCGGCATCACCCGAGCGTTCGGTCGGCGGCTTCCCGAGCGTCTGGAGACCCGCGACCTGGCCCTGCTGTCGGTCGCCACGCACAAGATCTCCCGGCTGCTCACCAAGGACCCGGTGACGAGTCCGTTGCGCGCCCCGTTCACTGAGTTCCGGGGAAAGGCTGGAGAGGGCGAGCTCGCAGAGGAGGTGCGCGGCACGGGCCTCCGCAAGGCGATGGGCGAGCTGGTGACGTGCCCGTTCTGCGTCGGGCAGTGGATCGCGACCAGCCTGGCGTTCGGGTTCGTGGTCGCTCCCCGACCGACCCGCTGGGCGGCCTCGCTGTTTACCGCGCTGGCAGCCGCGGACTTCCTGCAGTTCGCCTACTCCGCCGCCGACCAGGCGCAGGAGCAGCTCGGCGAGGACGGCTGAGGACGGTAGGCGAGCCGGCCAACCTTCCATCCCGCTGTACAGTTGAGACATGAGGATCGGTGAGCTGGCGCGGCTCTGCGACGTGACCCCGAAGACGATCCGCTACTACGAGTCGATCGGGCTGCTGCCCGAGCCGGGTCGCACACCGTCGGGCTACCGCGAGTACGACGGGTCGTACCTCGACCGGCTCACGTTCATCCGCACCGCGCAGCGCCTCGGCATCACCCTGGACGAGGTGAAAGAAATCCTCGCGTTCCGGGAACGCGGGGAGGCCCCGTGCGCCTACGTGCGGGCTGTGCTCGATGCGCAGGTGGCAAGCATCGACCGGCGGATGCGGGAGCTCAGTGACCTGCGCCGGCAGCTGACCGAGCTGTCGGCCGCGGCCGACCGCCTTCCGGAGGACGGCGGCACCTGCCGGCTCATCGAGCACGTCCGGCAGAAGACCGCCGCGACCGAGCGCTCGGCGTAGTCCGGCGCATTTTGCGCGCCGCACGTCGGCACAGTGCGGCTTGACCTTCCAGTCGAATGGAAGGTCTATGGTCGTGCTAGGAGGTGATCAGCATGAGCCAGACCATCACGCTGCAGGTCGAGGGCATGTCCTGCGCCGGGTGCGAACACCGCCTCGGTGTCGCGCTGCAGCGCCTCGAGGGGGTCCAGGACGCGACCGCGGACCACCGCACCGGCACGGTGCGCGTGCGGTTCGATCCCGACGCGACCGGCACGGAGGCGCTGGTCGACCGCGTCGTCACGGCCGGCTACCACGTCACCGGGCAGGGGGAGGCGTCGCCGCGGTGACTCCTCCGTCTGATACGGGTGCGCAGCAGCTGTGGGCCGAGGAACCGAGCCACCTGGCCGGGCACGCCAGGATCCGGGCACGGATCGCGGGGCTGCACTGCTCGTTGTGCACGGGGACGATCGAGAAGGCGCTCGGTCGGCAGCCGGGGGTGGACAAGGTCGCGGTCAGCCTCACCCACGAGCAGGCGCTCATCGACTACGACCCTGCGGTCATACGGGCGGAGAACATCCTCGGCACGCTGCGGGACATCGGCTACGACCTCTACGACCCACGCAAGCTACGCCCGTTCGAGGAGGAGGAGGCCGACCTCGTCCGCGAGGGGAAGCGGCTCCTCGCGGCGGTCACTGCGAGCCTGACCGCGATCGCCCTGATCCTCGAGGTCTCGGGCGTCTGGTCGGTGCTGGTGCCGGCTTCCGTCGTCGCCTTGATGGTGCCGGTGTCGTACGCGATCCTGCGCCCGGCCGGGCGGGTACGGGCGCTGCTCGGGGCCATGGCGATCGTCGCTCCGGCAGCCGCCGCCTACACCGCGCGTGAGGCCGGCGTCCTGGGCGAGACGGCCGCCGGCTGGGTCACCGGGATCCTGGCGGTCGCGGTGGTGTTCGGGGTCGCGCCACACATCCTGCGGATGGCCTACCAGGCCGCGCGCCGGCGGATCCTCAACCAGCACGTGCTGCTCGAAGTCGGGGCGTTCGCCGGCATCGCCGGCGGGCTGATCGGCCTGACCGCGGTGCTGCCGGACTACCCGACCGCGCCGTTCTTCGCCGTGACCGTGCTGGTGGCGAACTACCACATCTTCTCGGAGTGGCTGTCCCTGCTGGTCAAGACGCGCTCCAGCCAGGCCGTCAAGAAGCTGCTCGACCTGCAGCCGGACACCGCGCGCCTCGTCCGCGACGGCGTCGAGCAGGAGGTCGCCCTCGAGCAGGTCGCGGTGGGCGACCGCGTACGCATCCGGCCGGGCGAACGCGTCCCGGTCGACGGCCGCGTGGCCGACGGCTTCTCCACCGTCGACCTGTCGGTGGTCACCGGCGAGCCCGTGCCGGTGGAGCGCAGCGCTGGTGACGAGGTCATCGGCGGGTCGATCAACACCTCAGGAACGCTGCTCATCGAGGCGACCCGGGTCGGCGCCGACAGCTTCTTGGCGCAGGTGGTGCGCCATGTGGAGGACGCGCGGGCGCTCAAGCCCGGCATCTTGCACCTCGTCGACCGGGTGCTGCGCGTCTACACCCCCACCGTGTTGATCGTGGCTGCCGTCGCCCTGCTCGGATGGCTTGCGGGGTCCTGGCTGCTGGCCGGGGAGCCCGACGTGCGGCGAGCGGTGTTCGCCGGTCTGGGCGTGCTCGTGATGGGCTACCCCTGTGCGGTCGGGATCGCCGCGCCGCTGGCGATCGTGCGAGCCGCCGGGGAGGCGGCGGACCTCGGCATCATCATGCGCACCGGGGAGGCGTTCCAGACCTTCGGCCGGGTCCGGCACATCGTGCTGGACAAGACCGGCACGCTGACCGAGGGCCGACCCACCGTCCGTGAGGTGGCCTCCGTGGTCGGCGAGGACGACCTGCTGGCCATCGCGGCCGCGGCCGAGTCCTCCTCGGAGCACCCGCTGGCCCGTGCGATCGTCGAGGCGGCCGGCGCTCGTGGCCTCGCGGTTCCGGCGGCGGAGAGCTTCGAGTCGATCACCGGCCTGGGGGTCAGGGCGCGCGTCGCCGACCGCGACGTACTCGTCGGTCGTCCTTCGTTCGTTCGTGAGCGCGGTGTCGACCTGGGCCGGCTCGCGGCGACCGTCGAGCGCCTGGAGGCTGCCGGCGACACCGTGGTCGCGGTCGGCGTGGACGGCACGCTCATCGGCGCCATCGGCCTCGGTGACCGGATTCGTCCCGACGCCGTCGAGGCGCTGGAGCGAATGCACGCCGCGGAGCTCACTCCGGTTCTCGTCACCGGCGACAATGCGCGCGCCGCCCGGCACGTGGCGGATCAGCTGGGGATCGACGACGTACGTGCCGGCGTACTGCCCGAGGGCAAGGCCGACATCGTCCGTGGTCTGCAGGCCGACGGGACCCGCGTGGCGATGGTCGGGGACGGCATCAACGACGCTCCCGCGCTCATGCAGGCCGACGTGGGCGTCGCGATGGGCGGCGGCACCGACATCGCCGTGGAGTCCGCGGACATCATCGTGGTCCGCGACGACCTCCGCGCCGTGGTGACGGCCCGGCAGATCAGCCGATCCAGCTACCGCCGGACCCGTCAAAACGTCGCGCTGGCCTTTCTGTTCAACGGCATCGGGATCCCGGCGGCCACCACCGGCCTGATCTACCCGGTCTGGGCGATGATCGCGATGGCGCTGTCGGTCACCACCATCTTCGTCAACTCCATCGGCGGCCGGCCCTCGCTGCTGTTCGAAGCCGTCGGCAGCGTCGGGCGCCCGCACACCGCCGCCGCCTCGCCGTAACCGGCGAGAGGCGACCGTCAGCTCTCGACGACCCGCGTCGGCGCGCCGTGCACGGCCGGGATCTCGCCGAAGCGGCCGCCCTGGAAGTCCTCGAACGCCTTGAGCACCTCTGCCTTGGTGTTCATGACGAATGGACCGGCCCACGCCACCGGCTCGCGGATCGGCCGGCCGCCGAGCACGAGCACCTCCAGCGCCGGCGAGCGGCTCTCCTGCGACGCCGAGGCGGCCAGCGTCACGACCTCGCCGGCGCCGAGCACGGCGAGCTGACCGGTCCGCACCGGTCGCCGCTCACGGCCGACGGTGCCGTTGCCGGCGAGCACGTAGACGAGTGCGTTGAAGTCCGGCAGCCAGGGCAGGTCCAGGGTCGCGGTCGGCGCGACGGTGGCGTGCACCATCGTCATCGGGGTGTACGTCGAGCCGGGGCCGGCGTGGCCGGCGACGTCGCCGGCGATGACCCGGACCAACACCCCGGCGTCGGCGGTGGTGACGAGCCGAACGTCACCGCCGCGCAGGTCCTGGTAGCGCGGCGCGGCGAGCTTCTGTGCCCGCGGCAGGTTGACCCACAGCTGGATCCCGTGGAACAGCCCGCCGCTCTGCACCAGCCACTCCGGCGGCTTCTCGATGTGCAGGATCCCCGCGCCCGCGGTCATCCACTGGGTGTCGCCGTTGGTGATCGTGCCGCCGCCGCCGTGGCTGTCGCCGTGCTCGAAGACGCCGTCGAGCATGTAGGTCACGGTCTCGAAGCCGCGGTGCGGGTGCCACGACGTGCCCTTGGGCTCGCCCGGCGCATACTCCACCTCGCCCATCTGGTCCATGTGGATGAACGGGTCCAGCAGGGCCAGGTCGACGCCGGCGAAGGCCCGGCGTACCGGAAATCCCTCGCCCTCGAAGCCCTGCGGCGCGGTGACCACCCCGGCCACGGGACGGCGCACCGCGTCCGGCGCCGCGGCCGGGATGCGGGGCAGCGTGGTGAGGTCGTCGACGGTGACGGCAGGCATCGGGGGCCTCCAAGGATGCGGTACGACGTCCGCGGTCGCGGCGCGCACTGCTGCCAACCGTAGTTGAAGGCTCAATATTCCGGCGGCGGCGGTAGCGTGCTGCCGTGCCAGCGCCGACCGGGACCCGGACCTTCGACGCGGTGGTCGTCGGCGGCGGCCACAACGCCCTCGTCGCGGCGGCGTACCTGGGGCGGGCCGGGCGGCGGGTGCTGCTGCTGGAGCGGCGGCCGCAGGTCGGCGGCGCAGCGG
>JALYMZ010000153.1 GCA_030773435.1 Actinomycetota bacterium
CGCAGGAGGCGCGGCAGGCAGCGCAGGAAGCCCGGCAGGAGGCGCGGCAGCAGGCTCGCCAGGAGGCGCGCCGGGAAGCGCGGCAGGAGGCGCGGCTGGAGGCGCGGCGGGAAGCCCGGCAGGAAGCGCGCCAGCAGGCACGCGTGGCCGCGCGACAGGCAGCGCAGGAGGCGCGGCAGGCAGCGCAGGAAGCCCGGCAGGAGGCGCGGCAGCAGGCTCGCCAGGAGGCGCGCCGGGCAGCGCGGCAGGAGGCCCGCGCACAGGCCCGCCAGGAAGCGCAGGCGAGCAGCATTGCGCCGGTTGCTGCGCCGCAGCTGACCAGCGGTGGCGCAACGGCCGTGACCTTCGCCATGGCTCAGCTTGGTGAGCGGTACCTGTGGGGCGCCGCGGGCCCCACCGCATGGGACTGCTCCGGGCTCACGATGGGTGCCTGGGCGGCGGCCGGACGCTCCCTGCCGCACTACAGCGTCGCCCAGTACTACGCCACGGCTCGGGTGTCGTACGGCGAGTTGCAGCCCGGCGACCTCATCTTCTGGGCGTCGAATCCCAGCAGCCCGGAGACGATCTTCCACGTCGCCCTGTACCTGGGTGACGGTCAGATGGTGCACGCGCCGAACAGCAGCTCGGTGGTCCGGGTGGACAGCGTCTGGTACTGGGAGCCACCGAGCTTCTTCGGGCGGGTCTGACCCGCCCCGCGCACCGGCGACGCACGCCGGCCGCCGGTAGGCGCGGCTGAGTCAGTGCTGCGCGGCCTGCTTGGCGCGGTCGTACGACGCCTGGATCTCCCGCTCAGCCTCGTGCCGGCCGACCCAGGTGGCGCCCTCGACCGACTTTCCCGGCTCCAAATCCTTGTAGACCTCGAAGAAGTGCTGGATCTCCAACCGGTCGAACTCCGGCATGTGATGGATGTCGCGCAGGTGCTCGAGCCGGGGATCGGTCATCGGCACGCACAGCACCTTGTCGTCGCCACCGGCCTCGTCGGTCATCCGGAACATCCCGATCGCGCGGCAGCGGATCAGGCAACCGGGGAACGTGGGCGCGTGCAGGATCACCAGCGCGTCGAGGGGGTCGCCGTCTAGCCCCAGGGTGTCCTCGATGAACCCGTAGTCGGCGGGGTACTGCGTGGACGTGAACAGCGTGCGGTCCAGCCGGATCCGCCCGGTCTCGTGGTCGACCTCGTACTTGTTCCTCTGACCCTTCGGGATCTCGATCGTCACGTCGAAGTCCACGATGCGCTCCCTCCTGCGGCCTCGCGCGCGAAGTTCCGGGGATAGTGTCCCGTACGTCCGCGAGCCGAGTGTCACCGAGGAGGGGTCGGGGTGCCCAACGGTGAGCGCCGGCGCCACGGCGTGGCGCTCGCGGTCGTCGCCGCGTTCGTCGTCGTGGCGCTCGTTGCCGGCGGGTTCGCGGTGTACGGCGCCGGGATCGTCGACCGCCTCACTGGCGTCGACGCGCCACCGGAGCGGGACATAGCCCCAGCCGCCGTCCCTCCTCCTCCTCCTCCTTCTCCTCTTCCTCCTTCTCCTCCTCCTTCTCCTCCTCCTCCTCGTCCCGCACTCGACCTGCCGCGCGCGCTCCCGGCGCCGCCCGTCCTGGTAGCCGCCGACGGCCCGACACCGCGGCCGAACGCACTGCGCGCGCGGGTCGCCGGCATCCTTGCCGACGACGACTTCGGCGAGCACGTCGGCGTGTTGGTCGAGCCGCTGGCGCGCGACCGCGACCTGCTGCGGGTGGGCGGAGCCGACCGGTTCGTCCCCGCGTCGACGACCAAGCTGTTGACCGCGCTGGCCGCGCTGGAGACCCTGAGGGCGGAGCATCGCTTCACCACGCGCGTCGTGCGAGGCCGGGGGCCGTCGATCGTGCTCGTGGGTGGCGGCGATCCGTTGCTGGCCGCCGCGCCGCCTCCGACCGGGGAGCTAGGGGCGCCGACGCCGGCCACCCTCTCCGAGCTGGCCGCGCAGGCCGCGGCACGGCTGCGCGCCGACGGAGTACGCCGGATACGGCTCGGCTACGACAGCTCCCTGTTCACCGGGCCTGCGGCCAGCCCGACGTGGGAGCCGTCGTACGTTCCCGGCGACGTGGTCACGCCGATCAGCGCGCTGTGGGCCGACGAGGGCCGGGTGTCACCGGGAGGCGCACGGCGCCACGACGATCCCGCGCGTGCGGCGGCCGACACGTTCGCCCGGCGGCTGGAGCGCCGGGGGATGGTCGTGCGCGGTCGTCCCGTCCCCACCGTGGCAGGCGCCGGGGCGGCAGAGGTCGCCGCGGTCTCCTCGCCGCCGCTGGTCCAGATCGTCGAGCACACGCTGGCGGCCAGTGACAACGAGGCGGCCGAAGTGCTGCTGCGCCACGTCGGGCTGGAGACCGGTCGGCCTGGCTCGTTCGCCGGCGGCGTGGCCGGCGTCCGCGCCACGTTGGACGAACTCGGGGTCGACCTGCGCCGCGTCCGGATGTACGACGGCAGTGGCCTGTCCCGGGCCAACCGGGTAACCCTGGAGACGCTCGCCGACACCCTGCGCGTCGCCGCGGACCCCGCGCACCCGGGTCTGCGCCGGGTGGTCAGCGGGCTGCCGGTGGCCGGCTTCACCGGCAGTCTGGCCTACCGGTTCACGCTGCGCGCCGACCGCGGCCTGGGCGTGGTACGCGCCAAGACCGGCACCCTGTCCGGAGTGCACGCGCTGGCCGGTGTGACGCTGGACCGGGCCGGCTCGGCGGTGATCTTCGTCGCGGTCGCCGACCGGGTCGACCTCGTGGACACCCTCGACGCCCGGGCGCTGCTCGACCGGCTCGCCGCCGCGGTCGCGTCCTGCGGGTGCCGCTGATCGGCGACCGACGCCGCCCGGCTGCGACGTACGGTGGCAGCCATGAGCGATGAGCGGCACGACGGCCCCGAGCTGGTCGACTGGGACTTCGCGGTGCAGACGGCCTCCCGGTTCGTCCGTCCCGGCCCCGACATCTCCCGCGCGCAGGCCCGGGACGTCGTCGCGGAGCTGCGCGCAGGTGCCCGTTCGTCGGAGAGCCACGTGCGCGGGTACACCGGGTTGCACGCCGCCACGGCGACCGCGCCCGTCGTCGTGATCGACCGCCCCGGCTGGGTGCAGGCCAACGCCGACGGGTTCCGAGCGATCATGCGGCCGCTGATCGCCAAGCTCACCGAGAAGCGCGGTACGCCGGGCGGCCTGGCCCGGGTGATCGGCTCGCGGGTGACCGGGTTCGAGGCCGGCGCGCTGCTGGGCTACCTCGCCGGGCGGGTCCTCGGCCAGTTCGACCCGTTCTGGCCCAACGGCGGTCTCGCCGCTGGCGCGCCCCAAAGGATGCCGACCCCGCAGAGCGGCCCGGTCTCGGCAGCGCCGACCGGCCGCCCCATCCCCACCGGCGGCGGCTCCGCCGAGCTGGCGCGGCGCCCCCCGGCGGGACGCATGCTGCTCGTCGCCCCCAACATCGTGCACACCGAGCGGGAGCTCGAGGTCGACCCGCACCACTTCCGGCTGTGGGTGTGCGTGCACGAGGAGACACACCGGGTGCAGTTCACCGCCGTCCCGTGGATGCGGGACCACCTGCACAGCGAGATCCGGGCGCTGATCGACGCGACCGAGGTGGACCCGTCGGCGCTGGCCGCGATGTTGCGCGACGGCGTCGAGCGCGCGGCGCGGATGGCCCGCGGTGACGACGACATCTCCCTGCTCGACATCATCCAGACCCCGGCGCAACGGGAGATCGTCGGCCGCATCACCGCCACCATGTCGCTGCTGGAGGGCCACGCCGACGTCGTCATGGACGGCGTCGGGCCCGAGGTCATCCCGACCGTCGACGTGATTCGGACCCGGTTCAACGAGCGGCGAAAGGGCGGCGGCACGCTTGACCAGGTGCTCCGCAAGCTGCTCGGCCTGGACGCCAAGATGCGGCAGTACCGCGACGGCGCCACGTTCGTGCGCGGCGCTCTGGAGCGCGTCGGCATGGACGGCCTCAACGCGGTCTGGACCTCGCCGAACACGTTGCCGTCGCTGCCGGAGATCGGTGACCCCGCCGCCTGGGTGCGGCGCGTCCACGGCTGAGCCGCGTGGCCGGTGCAGGCGGTCGCCTCGATCCCGCGGTCGCCGCGGTACGTCGAAGCGTCCGCAGCGCGCTGGCCGACCTGCGGCGCGGCGACACCGTACTCGTCGCCTGCTCCGGCGGGGCCGACTCCACCGCGCTGGCGCTGGCCACGAGGTTCGAGGCCCGACGCGCCGGCTGGCGGGCCGGCGCGGTCGTCGTGGAC
>JALYMZ010000154.1 GCA_030773435.1 Actinomycetota bacterium
GGCCGGGGCTGGAGCCCCGGCCGCCGCGTGTCACCGCCGGTGGACGCCGGCGCCGGTTGCGTCCCTCACCAGCGGCGGATGCACCGGGTGAGGTCGACCTTGATCTGCTCCCCGCGGTCGACGATGACCGGGACCTGCTGCAAGACCTCACCGCGCTTCTCGCAGGAGAGCGTGTAGTTCTCGATCAGGCCCGGGATGGTCTCCTCGCTGGTGTCGAACAGCGAGGCGGTCAAGGTCCACTGCGGAGCCGCGGAGGCGAAGTTGCTGACCCGCAGCACGTAGGTCCCCGGCTGCGGGTTCTGCACCAGGGCCCGCTCCTTGACGCCGACGAACCCGGCGGAGCTGGCCACCTCGGTCAGCGACCCGTCGGCGTTCTTGCGGAAGACGTACAGGTCCAGGTCGTCGGGGGTCGGCCAGTCGAGCTTCACCTCGAGCAGGTCGACTCCGGACTTGGTGACGACGTACTCCTGGTCGGTCTCCTGCAGCGGCACGGTCGTGCCGGTCCAGGTCTGGCTGTCGATCGGCTCGGAGTTGAGCACCTCGATCTGGCGAGCCTGCACGACCGGGCGGGTCGAGGGGTTGACGTGCCAGGTGAAGCGGCGGCTGGCACCGACCCGCAGTGTCGACACCAGGGTGTCCTGGATGCTGCCCTCCCACGTCGGCGTGGCGAACGTCTTCTTCAGCCGCAGCGTGGCGCCGGCGGGAGCCTTGCCGGCGAGCACCGAGTGCGTGTCCGTGTCGGCCGCGTTGGCCAGCGCGATCAGGAACGCCTGCCGGTTGCCCTTGCCGGCGTACTTGCCGGCGCCGCGGTACTCGTCGATCACCTCGGGGAACGGCGGGTGGAACTCGTCGGGGCCGATCTCGAACGTGTAGCCGAACCCGCCGGTCGCGTTGTAGGACCAGTCCTCGGTGGTCCCGGTGGTGTCGTACAGCTCCCAGCCGTGCTGGTTGGTGTAGCCGTTCTGGGCGCTCATCCGGGCGCCGAGCTCCTTCATCGCCTCCTCGTCCGGGGCATAGCCGACCGGGCGCCCGTCGGGGCCGATCGTGTCCGGGGCGACGCCGTTGGGACGGAGCACCAGGTTGGAGAAGGTGTGGTTGCTGATCATCATGGTGACATGCCGGCGGCTGATCAGGCGCCGGATGTTCTCGGTCTCCGGCTCGGAGAACGCCGACGGCCCGTGATAGGTGGGGTCGGCGAAGCGGTCGGACGCGCCCGGGCCGCCCCAGAACCCGCCGTAGTTGCGGTTGAGGTCGATGCCCACGCCGAAGCCGCCGGGGCTGGTCGCCGCCGCGCACTCCCCGGCCAGCGGACGCTCGCCGTCGACCATGCGGCAGTTCTTGCGCTTGTAGGCGTTGCCGGGGGTGCCCAGGATCGACACGATGCCGCCGTCGTCGACGGCCCGCAGGTCCACCAGCATGCCGTCGTTGACCGACTTCTCGAAACCGTCGACGTTGACCACCGGGACGACGATCACCCGGGCGCGCTGCAGCAGGTCGGTGATCCGCTTGCTGCGACCGAAGTTCTTCGCCAGGTCGAAGGCGAACTCCATCGCGTGCTCACCGGACGGCCACTCGCGGGCGTGGTGCAGGCCCATCAGCAGGAAGACCGGCCGGCCGTCCTGGCGGTGTACGTCGGAGGCGATCTCCAGCCCGTGGACGGTCTTGCCCTCCAGGCTCTTCAGGGGCAGCGCGAACCGCTTGACGATGTCGGGGTGCGCCTTGGCCAGCGACACCATGTCGGCGTTGTAGTCGGCGAGCAGCCGGTAGGTGTCACGTCCCGACGGCAGCGGGGACGTCTCCACCGACGCCGCGTAGGCCCGGTTGGCGGTCTGGATCTCGGCGTTGCGCTGCCACATGTCGGGGATCCGGACGTCCCAGGTGAACCCGGCTGCCTGGAGGGCGTCCTGGTCCGCGGCGGTGTGGAGGACCACCTCGACGTAGTTCCGGCCGGCGTGCTCGGTCAGGTCCAGGCCGAGCGTCTGCAGCCGCGCCTTGTCGGCTCGGTTCGGGGTGTCGACGGTGACCAGCTGCACCGGGAACCGGGTCTGGTCCTGGGTCGCGCCGACACCCGTCGGAGCGAGGGTGGCGAGCAGCGCCACCGATGCGGTCGAGGCGAGCAGCATGCTCGCGCGGCGGGTGCGGGGACGTGACGTCACGGTTCCTCCATCGGCGAAGCGGGTCGAGCCGGCAGCACCGGCCGAGCCCGGGTGCTACCCGTGCACAACGAGTCCGGCGCCCCGAGGTCACGTCGCCACCCGAGATCAGGCCGCCGCCGTGACCGCAACTTGTCAGTCCGCCGCCCGCGTAACCGGGTCGGCGGGCGGCTGACCCGTGGCGAGGAGTTCATCGACCCGTTGTCGCGGCGTCGCTGACCCGTCGCCGGCGGCCGCTGCACTCGGTGCCATGGCATTCGCACCGACGGCAACCGCGATCACGCCGCCGCTCCCGGCACGGCGCGAGGAGCCGCTGGTCATCGCCCATCGCGGCGCCAGCGGGTACCGGCCGGAGCACACGCTGGCGGCGTACCGGCTGGCGATCCGGCTCGGCGCCGACTTCGTCGAGCCGGACCTGGTCCCCACCGCCGACGGCGTGCTGGTCGCCCGGCACGAGAACGAGATCTCTGGGACGACGGACGTGGCACACCACCCCGAGTTCGCCCCGCGTCGGACCACCCGAGTCGTCGACGGACGGCCGGTCACCGGCTGGTTCGTCGAGGACTTCACGCTGGCGGAGCTGAGGACGCTGCGTGCGCGCGAACGGCTGCCCCGGCTGCGGCCGGCCAGCAGCCGCCACGACGGTCGCTACGGCGTGCCGACCTTCGCGGAAGTGCTCGACCTCGTCGCCGAGGAGGGCCGGCGCCGCGGCGAGGTGGTCGGGGTCTACCCGGAGCTGAAGCACCCGACGTACTTCGCCGCCCACGGGCTGGCGCCGGAGCCCGCGCTCGCCGCCGCCCTCGCCGCCGCTGGGCTCGACCGGCCGAACGCGTCGGTGTTCGTGCAGTCCTTCGAGCCCGCGTGCCTCCGCCGCCTCGCCAGCCTGGTTCGGGTGCCGCTGGTGCAGCTGGTCGCCCGGTCGGGTGCGCCGTACGACCACGTCGTCGCCGGCGACCGGCGGACCGTCCGCGACCTGCTCACTCCATTGGGGCTGCGAGAGATCTCGACGTACGCCGTGGCCGTCGGCACCGACAAGCATCATGTGATTCCGCGCAGCACCACGGGCGACCTCCTCGAGCCGACGTCGTTGGTGGGCGACGCGCATGCCGCCGGGCTGCAGGTCCACGCCTACACGTTCCGCAACGAGAGGCAGTGGCTGCCGACCAGCTGCCACGCCGGCGGCGATCCGGCACCGAACAGCCGCGGCGACGCGCTCGCGGAGTACCACGCGTTCTTCCGCGCCGGCGTCGATGCCGTGTTCACCGACCACCCGGACACCGCGCTCGCGGCCCGCCGGGAGCTCGGCCGGACCTCGCAGCCGCAGCGTCAGCCGGTCGGGACCACGTAGAAGCCCTCGGCCAGCCGGTCGGGGCCCATGGAGTTGCGCTCCGCCGCGGCGGTCAGGTGCAGGCGCATCCTGTCGGCGATCTCCTCCGGCTGCGGGTGCTGGCTCTCGTGCGCGAGGATCGCGGCGATCTTGCGGTCGAACGTCTCGGTGACGTCAACCGCGTGGTTGTCGCGCGGATGCGCCATCAGCCAGGTCTCGCGCACAGTCCACGGCTGCAGGCCGCTCTGCAGCAGCGCCGGGAAGGCGAACGGGTTTCGCGCCGCCGGGTAGATCGCCTGCACCGTCGCCTCGCCGGCCGCGAGATGGTCGGGGTGGCTGCGGTAGATCCGCGCCCAGTCGCGCTCGGTGCTGGGCACCAGCATCCGGTCCGGTCGCACCTCGCGGATGGTCGCGGTGACCTCCCGTACGACGTCGGAGGTCACGGTCAGCTCGCCGTCGACGTGGCCCAGGAACCGGACGTCGTCCACGCCGACCAACGCGGCCGCGGACCGCTGCTCCGCCCGCCGGATCTCGGCCACCTTCTCCCGCGGGAAGTCGAGGTCGAACCCCCCTGACTGCCCGTCGGTCACGACGCAGTAGACAACAGAAATCCCGGCGTCGGTCCAGTGCGCCACGGTGCCGGCGGCACCGAAGTCGATGTCGTCGGGGTGCGCGGCAACGACCAGGATGCCCTCGATCTCGGAGTCCGGCAGCGGTGCGGTCACGCAGCCCGACGCTAGCAGCGCCGACTCGACGCGGGGGCCGGTGTCCGCGACGCCCGGTGTCGGCGCCGGGATTACGCTGGGTCCGAGATGAGCACGCCTTTTCCCGTCCCGCAGAGGCCCTCCGACGCGAGCACGCCGGCGCCGGTCGCAGCCTCCGATCCCGACACCGCCTCCGATGCCGGCGGCGGCCAGCGTCGTCCCCGCCGTACCGTCGATCCGGAGGTCCTGCTCGCGGGCCTCAACCCTGCCCAGCGCCAGGCGGTGGTGCACGAGGGCTCGCCGCTGCTCGTGGTGGCCGGCGCCGGGTCCGGGAAGACGCGGGTGCTGACCCGGCGGATCGCCTGGCTGGTCTCCCAGAGCGGCGCCCATCCCGGGTCCATCCTGGCCATCACGTTCACCAACAAGGCGGCCGCGGAGATGCGCACCCGGGTGGCCGAGCTGACCACGCCACGGATGGCCGCGACGATGTGGGTGTCGACGTTCCACTCCGCTTGCGTGCGCATCCTCCGCAAGGAGATCGAGCGGTTCGGCTACCGGCCCTCGTTCTCGATCTACGACGACGCCGACCAGCGCCGGCTGATGGCGATGGTGTGCCGGGAGCTCGAACTCGACCCCAAGCGCTACCAGCCGCGCGCGGTGCTCGGGTGGATCTCGAACTGCAAGAACGAGCTGCATGACCACGACCACGCGGCCAAGACGGCGCAGAACCCCCTCGAGGAGACCTTCGCCGAGGCCTTCGGCGCCTACCAGGCGCGGCTGCGCGACGCCAACGCGCTCGACTTCGACGACCTCATCATGCTGACCGTGCACCTGATGCAGGCGTTCCCGGAGGTCCGTGAGGCCTACCGGCGCCGCTTCCGGCACGTGCTCGTCGACGAGTACCAGGACACCAACCACGCGCAGTACGCACTGATCCGGGAGCTGTGCGCGCCGCACGCGGTCAAGCACACCGTCGACGGCGACGTCGTGGGCGCGCCCGCCGGAGCCACCGACGACTCGCCGGGCCGGTCCGGTGTACCACGCATCGAGCCGGCCGAGCTGATGGTCGTCGGCGACGCCGACCAGTCGATCTACGCCTTCCGCGGCGCCAGCATCCGAAACATCCTGCAGTTCGAGCGCGACTTCCCGGCCGCCACCACCATCCTGCTCGAGCAGAACTACCGGTCGACGCAGACCATCCTGTCCGCGGCGAACGCGGTAATCAGCCGTAACCAGGGCCGCAAGGCGAAGAACCTGTGGTCCGACGCCGGGGACGGAGAGCGGATCGTCGGCTACGTCGCTGACGACGAGCACGACGAGGCGCGGTTCGTCGCCGAGGAGATCGACCGGCTCACCGACGCCGGGTCCGCGCGCCCCGGCGACGTGGCGGTGTTCTACCGCACCAACGCGCAAAGCCGCGTGTTCGAGGAGGTCTTCGTCCGCGTCGGCCTGCCCTACAAGGTCGTCGGCGGCGTCCGGTTCTACGAGCGGCGGGAGGTCCGCGACGCCCTCGCCTACCTGCGGCTGCTCGACAACCCCACCGACACCGTGTCGCTGCGGCGCATCCTCAACGTCCCCAAGCGCGGCATCGGCCAGCGCGCCGAGGCGTGTGTGGAGGCGCTGGCAGGCCAGGAGCGCATCTCGTTCTGGGAGGCGCTGCGGCGGGCCGACGAGGCGCCGGCGCTGGCCACCCGGTCACGCACCGCGATCCGCGGATTCGTCCAGCTGATCGAGGGCCTGCAGGCGCTGGTCGCGGACGGCGCGTCCGCGGACAAGGTGCTCGAGGAGGCACTCACCCGCAGCGGCTACCTGCACGAGCTCGAGGAGTCCGCCGACCCGCAGGACGAGACCCGCACGGAGAACCTCGCCGAGCTGGTCGCGGTCGCCCGGGAGTTCTCCGACGAGGCCGGCGACAGCGGCGCATCGCGGTTGGGGGACTTTCTGGAGCGGGTGGCGCTGGTCGCCGACGCCGACGAGATCCCCGACGACGACGTGGGCGACGAGGGCGGCGTGGTGACGCTGATGACCCTGCACACCGCGAAGGGGCTGGAGTTCCCGGTGGTGTTCCTGACCGGGCTGGAGGACGGCGTGTTCCCACACACCCGTTCGCTCGGCGACGCCACGCAGCTGGAGGAGGAGCGGCGGCTCGCCTACGTCGGCCTGACCCGGGCGCAGCGCCGGCTCTACGTTGCCCGTGCCGTCGTGCGCAGCGCCTGGGGGGCGCCGCAGCAGAACCCGGCGTCTCGGTTCTGTGACGAGATCCCGCTGACGCTGGTCGACTGGCGGCGTACCGAAGCGGCGCAGACGAGCTGGGCGAATACCTCGGTGTCGAGCCGCTACCTCGACGACCCACCACTCATCTCGGCTCGCCGGCGCCCGACCGGGCCGGCGTGGACCGGCGCCTCGACGGTGCCGGCGGCCGGTGGCACTCGGCGCGCGGTGCGGTCGCTGGCACCCGGCGACCGGGTCAACCACGACGCGTTCGGCCTCGGCACGGTGGTCACGGTCACCGGGCAGGGCGAGCAGGCACAGGCGGCGGTGGACTTCGGCTCCCGCGGCGTGAAGCGGCTGCTGCTGCGGTTCGCGCCGATCGACAAGCTCTGACCAGCGCCCTGTACCACGACCGAACGAGCCGCCGCCGGACGGTCAGCCGCTCAGGGGGCCACCCCGTGCTCCGCCAGCACCGCGTACGGGTCCAGCGGCGTACCGCGCGGCGTGCGGACCTCGAGGTGCAGGTGCGGGCCGGTGCTGTTTCCGGTCGTGCCGATCCGACCGATGGTCTGGCCGGCGCGGACCGCGTCGCCGACAGCGACTCGCAGATCGGCCTGGTGGCAGTACCAGACGTCGGTGCCGTCGTCGAGGGTGAGAACGGTCTTGTAGCCGTAGGCGCCGTCGTACGCCGCCTCGGTCACCGTGCCTGCGGCGACCGCGACCAGCGGTGTGCCGTAGGGGGCGGCGAAGTCCAGGCCGGTGTGCTCGCCCGACCACCGGCTGCCCGCCTGGCCGAACGTGGCGGTGATGCGGTAGCCCGACGTCGGCAGCACCCAGGTGGTGGCCCGCAGCTCCTGGGCGCGGTCCTCGGCGAGCGCCGCGAGCTCGGTCAGCACTCGCCAGCGCTCGGTGGCCCGGACCTCCGCGGCCACCGGTAACCGCGAGGTCGCCGGGACCGGCAGCGCCTCGCGCCGCCAGCTCCTGCTCACCTGCGCGACCTGCTCCCGACCGCTTTGCGCCGGCTCACCCGCGGCGGACCGGACGACCCTGTCGGTGCCGGTGTGCGTCGGCGCAGGTGCGACACCGGAGCGGGCCGTGAGCACCGGCGCGGCGTCGACCGGGGGTGCAGGGCTCTCCGCCGCGGCCTGCACCGCACCCAGGGCGGCGACGAGCAGCGCGGTCGCGCCCGCGACGACCGCTCCAGAGGGGCGTACGAACGCGCCTGGCACCTGCGGACGCCTCCGCCGCGCGCGATGGGCGCCGCGCCGCCGTCCGGCGACGTGCTGGAGGGCGGCACGCCGCGGCGCCCGGTGCAGCGACAACGCGGTTCCTCCGGGGTTTCGGGCGCCAGGCCAGGCGCGACGATAACGGAATCGTCACGACAGGCAAAACGCCCAGTCCCCGGCAGTGGGGGTGCGAGCCGCGGGCGGGACCGGAGGAGGCCACGTGGCGCTCGCCACACACGGCGCGCGGTGCCCGGTCGTCTAGAGTGCCCGCGATGTCGTCGCAACAGGAGAGCATCCGATGAGCGTTATCCGTGTCGTGGTCGCCAAGCCCGGCCTGGACGGTCACGACCGGGGCGCGAAGGTGGTGGCCCGCGCGCTACGCGACGCCGGGATGGAGGTCATCTACACCGGCCTGCACCAGACGCCGGAGCAGATCGTCGAGACCGCCATCCAGGAGGACGCCGACTGCATCGGCCTGTCGGTGCTTTCCGGCGCCCACATGACTCTCTTCCGCAAGCTGGTGGCGCTGCTCGACGAGCGGGACGCGCGCGACATCGTGGTGTTCGGTGGCGGCATCATCCCCGAGGAGGACATCCCGCTGCTGGCCGAGCTGGGGGTGGCGAAGGTGTTCACCCCCGGCGCCACCACCGCCGAGATCGTGGAGTGGGTGCGCGCGAACGTCGGGAACGCGTCCGGTCAGGAGGCCGCGGGCGCCACCGCCTGAGCCGCTCGGCGACCCGTGCACGTCAACGACGCTGTGCCCAGCGCGCCACCAGGTCCGCGACCAGGGCCGGATGCGTGCGGGGAACCCAGTGAGCGGCGTCGACGTCTACCCGGGACAGCTCGTCGACGAAGCGGGGCAGGTCGTCGTACACCGCGGGTTCGAGGAACCGGTCGTGCCGCGGCACCACGACCTGCACCGGCACCCGGGTGTGCCCGGTGACCGGACCGCGCAGCCGGGGGAGGATGTTGGCCCGGTAGAGCTGCACGCCCTGCGCCCCGTCGCGGCCGAGTGTCGTGGCCCAGTGCCCGCCGGGGGGCAGCCGCTCGGCGCGCGCCATGCCCCGCCGGGCCAGTGGGTGCAGGCCGCGCCACGCCAGCTCCGGCAGCACGGGCAGCTGGAACACGTAGAC
>JALYMZ010000155.1 GCA_030773435.1 Actinomycetota bacterium
CCGCTCGACACCGTCGTGCGCCTGCACCTAGCCATCCTCGTTCTCATCCGCTGCCCCTTCTCTGACCAGTCACGGCTGCCAAACGGGGAAACGGCGTCCGCTGCCGCCCGCCACATCGAGCATCACCCCGAGCAGTTCGGGTTGAAAGAGCAACCGGCTTACAATCTGTTACAAATCGGCTTGTATGACTTGAGGAGCCTCCCGGTGACGGGTGGTGGTCACGTACGGTGACCTCGGGATGGGCCCGGGACGCGGCGGTTTTCGCGTGAGCTTCGGGCTCGTGAAAGAGGCTCTGCTTAAGTCGCGGTTGCGGAAGCCGCGGGCGATGCGGCGGTGGAGCTCGATGAGTTCGTTGATGGCCTCGGTGCCGCCGTTGGAGGCTTGGCCGGTGTCGAAGTAGGCCAGGAACGCTGCACGGCACTGTTTGAGCGTCTTGCCGAGTCTCTTGATCTCGGGGATCGGACAGGTCGGGAAGGAGGCGAGGACCTGCTCGGCGATCCGTCGACCCCTCGGCGGGGTTCTCGGCCTGGTAGGCCGAGCGAAGCCGCTGTGCGCACTGCCAGGCGACGTAGACCTCGTCGTGCCGTTCGTCGGCGGCGATCGTCTGGTCGAGACGTGCTCGCTGACGATCGGTCAGCTTCTCGACGCCGCAGCATAAGATCGTACGGATCCGGTACAGCGGGTCGTTCTTGCGGCCGCGGTGGCCGTGGATCTCCTGCGCCACACCACCAATGAGCAACGCAGCGACAGCACCGAAGCCGGCAGTCGCGGCCCTGCGAGCTATTCGCGGCTTTGCTTCCTCGCGCGGGATCGGGTCTGGTGGAGCAAGGCTCGTGATAGTCACTCCTCGGCCTCTTAGTACCGGCGAGTCTGGGCGTGGACAGCCCACGACACAATACGCGCCTCGACACCGGTCCGGAGCCTCCAGTTAACAATTCGATCTGGGTACGCAGCGGGAGGCGCTTGACCGAGGCACGCATGCCCGCGCTGCGCCGAGTGAGCGGCCGCAGGGGCGACCAGTTGACATAATGCTATCGGCCACCAGCGGCACGGAGCTTGCATCGGGTGCGGGAACTCACCGTCCCGGCATCGCGCATCCGACGCGACCAGAACGAGAAGTCGAGGACAACATCGCTCCCTGCGGCCACGAGTCCCAACAGCCCCGGCGACCTCGTCGAGTGATACGCCGGCCGCCCGGAGCATGCCGATGAGTCGCCCGGTCCGCGCCTAGGCAGGATCGTAGTAGCGGTAGCCGTTTCCGGGGTCGACGTACGCCGGCGACAGGAGGCCGTTCTCGGCGTACAACCGCAGCCCCTTCGCCGACAGCACGGTTGTGTCCCGGAACGCTGCTGTCCCCAACAACTGCGGCCTTTCGTTCATGGCCCTTGACTATCGGGCCTGCCCCAAGGGCATGGTCAACCTGAGCCCGGCGTCCGCCTGGTCAAGCGTGGCCCAGGCGCGCTCTCGGGTGTCGTCGACCCAGACAGCTCGCGGACCGGATCGGGCGGCTGTCGGCGCGGCTGACCGACTCGCTCGCGTGAGGTCAGCCCGCTGTCACGCAGAACTCGTTGCCGTCCGGGTCGGCCAGCGCGACGGCGCCGTCCTCACCGACCTTGAGCCGAGTCGCCCCGAGGGAAACCAGTCGGTCGACCTCCGCTCCCTGGCCGCCGTCGGCCGGGGCGAGCTCGAAACGCTGCCGGTTCCTCCCCTGTTTTGGGGCCAAGGGCGGGCCTCCCCACGCGACCTTGGTGCCGCCGTGCGATGACTGGATCGCGGTCTCCTGGTCCTGGTCCCACACCAGCGGCCAGCCCAGCGCCTCGCTCCAGAAGAGGCCGACCTCCCGGGTGCCGTCGCAGGCGAGTTCCCCGACGAAGCCACAGCCGTCGAGGAAGGCGTTGCCCGGCTCGATCACGCAGAACTCGTTGCCCTCGGGGTCGCCCAGGACGACATGCCCGTCCTCAGGGCGCTGCCCGACGTCGAGGTGGCGGGCGCCGAGCCCCAGCGCCGTCGCCACCGTCTGCTGCTGGTCGGCGGAGCTGGCGCTGGTGAGATGGAGGTGCATGCGGTTCGGCCCCACCTTCTCCGCGCTGCTCGGGGCGAACCGGAGGCTGAGCTGTGCGTCTTCGCCGAGCAGGAACGCCCCACCGGCGTCCTCGACCAGCTCTCGGCCGAGCATGCCGGCCCAGAACTGCGCCAGACGAGCCGGATCGTGCGCATCGAAGGTCACCGCCAGCAGTCGCGAGCGCATCACCGCACGGTAGACGCGGGCCAGCAACCCGACAAGGCACCGAGCCGCGCCCCATGAGCCTCGACAACCCCATGACGCACTAGTTGCATGCGGCGCTCGAACACAGCAAGCGTCAATCCTCGACCGACCGCTTAGCCCGGCGCTTTCACGGTGATTGTGTGTCCTTGACCTGAAAAGTGCTCCTGACCTGGGACGATTCGGAGTGTCAAGGTCCAAAGCGTCGCGGTTGGAGGAGCACTTTTCAGGTGAAGAAGCGTAGTGGGTTCTATCCTCGGGTGCGGGTCGACAACGCCGGTGCCGAGGTGGTGTCGTCGGCGGGTGGGGTGTTGGTCACCGAAGCGGTGCGGGTCAGCGGCCTGGACGTCGCGCTGTCGCAGGGGCTGCGGCGGTGGCGGAAGCCGACCGGGGTGCATGACCCGGCGAAGGTCCTCACCGATCTGGCGGTCAGCTTGGCGTTGGGCGGGGACTGCCCGGCCGACATCGCGGTGTTGCGCACAGCGCCGCAGGTGTTCGGGCCGGTGGCCTCCGATCCGACCGTGTCGCGCACCCTGACCGCGCTGGCCGCCGACGCGCCGCAGGTGCTCAGCGCGATCGACACTGCCCGGGCTGCGGCCCGGGCCAGGGTGTGGGGGTTGGCCGGCCGGGATGCTCCGGACCACCACAGCGACGCGGAGCGGCCGCTGGTCGTCGACGTGGATGCGACGTTGGTGACCGCGCATGCGGAGAAGGAGCAGGCGGCGCCGACGTTCAAGCACGGCTACGGGTTCCACCCGTTGTGGACGTTCGTCGACCACGGCCCGGACGGTTCTGGGGAGCCGCTGTCGTGTCTGCTGCGGCCGG
>JALYMZ010000156.1 GCA_030773435.1 Actinomycetota bacterium
GGAGACCTCCCACCACATCGAGATCGGACTGGAGTACCTTCCTCCCGTGGCCCGCGGGCTCTATCACGGCCGGGACCTGGGCGAGCCCTTCGACTTCCTCACCTGGTTCGAGTACGCCCCTCAGCACGCGTCCGCGTTTGAGGAACTCGTTGCCCGGCTACGGCAGACCAGGGAGTGGGAGTTCGTCGAGCGCGAGGTCGACATCCGGCTCAACCGCCACGAATGAGCTCGGAAAGCGAGGCGAGTCCCCCGAAGAGGACGGCGGCGTAGGCCCGATCTGCCCGGCCCCGGTTCGTCGGCCCTGTCCCGTTAGCCGAAGGGCCAGCGGGACACCGTCCCGAAGACGATCCGCCTGCGGATCCGCACCAGCAGAGGCCTGTCCGGTTGGCCGCAGCGCGCGCCATCTGCGGCTTGTGAAAGGCCGCTTGTGCGTCTGGTCCTCGCCATCGCACGCCGCGGAAACTGGCAACGACACCTATGGAACGTTGTGGCCAAGGGTTGACACCCGCCGGCGTGGCTATGAGGCTTAGCCTGTGGCTACGAGGATTAGCGAACAGCGAGTGGATCGAGTGGCTGTGCGCCGACAGGCCACGGTCGAGGAAGCCCTCGATCATGCCGAGCGGATCGTGGCCGAGTGCGGCGCCGGCGCCGTGACGATCGCCGAGATCGCGCGCCGAATGGGCATGCGTCCACCGTCGGTCTACAAGTACTTCCCGTCGCTGCATGGCCTGTACGACGCGCTGTTCGCCCGTGGCAACAGGCGCTTGGCGTCGTACGTCGACGACGCCGTCCGCGACCTCGATCCGGGCCTCGATCGACTCCTGGAGGCAACCCGGGCGATCATGCGTTGGTCGATGCTGAACCGTGGGCTGGCTCCGTTACTCTTCTGGCGACCGATACCTGGCTTCGAGCCCAGCCCGGCGTCGTACGCCGTTGCCCAGCGCCTAATCGAGCGCTCCCGGTCAGATTTGGCGAGCGCCGTGCAACGGGGCGAATTGGCGCCGGATGCTGACACCGACGAGGTCTTCCGTCTGTTCACCTCGATCAGTGCCGGACTCAGCTCGCAGCAGTTGGCGAACCAGCCAGATGCGACCTACGAGTCCGGGCTCTTCACCTCGCTCACCGACCGGGCGCTCGACATGTTCGTCCGGCAGCACGCAACACCATCCGGAAAGGCACGCCGATGAGGCAGGAACTCACCCACGACAGCGTGGAGCGCTACATCCAAGCTTCCCCCGAGGCCTTGTACGACGTCATTGCCGACGTCACCCGTACCCCAGACCTATCGCCAGAGGTCGTCTCATGCGAGTGGATCGACGGCGCCACGGGACCAGCAGTCGGCGCGCGCTTCCGCGCTAAGAACCATGCCGGGCGTGGTCCGGACTGGCACAACGCCCCCGTCATCACCGTCGCCGAGCGCGGCCGGGAGTTCGCTTTCTCCCGCACCGAGAAGGGTGCCGGCACGATCGTGTGGAGGTATGTGCTCACCCCGGACGGGACCGGCACCCGCGTCACCGAGTCCTACGAGGTCACCCGGCCGTTGACGCTGTTCGGCTGGTTCATCATCGGTGTGCTCTATGGCAACAAGGATCGCAGGGGCGATCTACGGCGGGGGATGACGGAGACGCTTGAGCGGCTGGCTGCTCTGACGGAGAAGAGCGCAACTTCGTCCTGAGGTGGTCGAGCACTCAGCTCGGCAGTTCCGGGCGGTTCCGTACGAGGATCCCGATGCGGGACGACCGGGCTGACGCCGACCAACCGGTCAGGCCGGATGGAGGTAGCCGGGTGGGCTGCCCGTCTCTCTCGAGCTTGCGACGCGGAAGGTCAACTCCGACACGAGCACGGTTGCGGCCGCAATATCTCGCTCCACGCGCCGCAGTTCCTCGAATGTCTGCGCCGGCACGACTTCCATGCTGCGCGCCGGCACCCGTTGCCAGTACTGCGACGTCTTGGACTCCCGCTCCCACTCCTCGAGGTAGGCGGGCAGGTCCTTCGCGTCGATCACGCCGAGCTCGGCGACACAACGCATCGCGTCGCGGTCCCGCAGCAGCCAGTCCTGGTGGACGATCTCGTTGCGCCGCACCCGACTTGCTTCCGCAACTACGAGGACGGCTAGGACATCCGCCTGCAGGTCCCCGGCCAGCCGCTCCTGCGCGAGCCGGCGTACCTGCTCACACTGTTTGGCACCCGGCGCCCTACGGGTCACCTCCGGGTCGACGCTTCGGTCCAGGTGGTGCCACAGCAGACCCATCTGCACGTCCAGCCGCGCACCGGCGATGGTCACCCTTCCGACCTCCAGCAGCACTTCGGGACCTGGGTACACGTCATCCATCTCAGCAGACGATCCGCATGCGGTGATGTTCCTGGTTCGAGGCGCGCGATGTCGCGGGGTCTTTGTCGCCGTGCGCTTTGTCGACCGAGTGGATTTCGACCCCTCTTGGCTCCTCTTGGAGCAGTGAAACGATTCGAACGACCTCAGGAGCCAAGCTCTGGGCAGTAGTGCGACAGCAGAGTCCTGGTGAGTTGTTCGCCGCGCAGGGTCAGGCGCCGCAGGTCGGCCGGGGGCACGGAGGCGAAATCGGTCGGATAGTCGATCACCCCTTCGCGATGCACAAAGTCGGCAACGGGCGAGGGCAGCCTGCTGTCACGCATCCCGAGATACGCGTGTACGAAGCCCCGAAGCCAGCCGGCGGCGGCTGCGTTGAGCTGGGCGCGGCCACCATCCTGGGCCTTGTTGTAGGCGATGTCGAAGCTGCGCTTCAGTCGACCCGGCAGGTGGAGTGCGGCTCGCTGGGTGGCGCGTCCCCGTCCTGAGTCGGCCGCGATCAGGTAGTCGAGGTCGTAGACGTGGCTGGTGAATGCTCGGGACCGTCCGGGCAGCAGCGATGAGAGGCCCAGATTGTCGTAGACCCCACCGTCAGTCATCGAGATTGCGCGTTGCAGCCGTTCGCCATTGCGGCTTTCAAACTGGTAGGTGCGGGTCAGGGCTGGCAGCAGGAGGGGGAAGGCCGCGGAGGCTGCCACGGCTTCGGCCACTGTGACCTGGTCGAGTATGTCGCCGTAGGCCGAGCACGAACTGCGGGCGCTGCCGAATCGCACGGCGTTGGTTGAGGCCAGGTCGGTCGCGGAGATGACGGTGTCCAAACATGGGTGGGTCACGTCGCTGATTTCCCGGCTCCCGAACGGCTGGCTCGCAAGGGCGGCCACGAGGGCATCGGTGCGGCTGGCTTCGCGGGGCTGTCGCCCGGGGAGCAACGGGAGCGCGCGGGCGGAGGCGACCGCGTTCCTGACGACGCTGCCGGGGGAGAGGGCGCGACGTACGAGATCCCACTGCATACCCCGACCCAGCAAGGTGGTGACCGAGTCGTCGAACTCGTCGAACGCGGGGGGTCCATAGGCCCACATCGCGGCGAGCAGCCCTCCGCCGCTAATGCCGGAGACCACCCGGACCTGGGAGAGCAGATCTCGGTCGTGCAGCGCGCGTAGGCAACCGAGGCCGAACGCGGTGGCACGGAAGCCTCCGCCCGAAAGCGCCAGACCGATCGCCGGTCGAGTGCCGGTGAAGCCGTTCACTGGCGCCTCCGCTGTCGGCGCAGTCGGCGCCACCATGGGATCGGCCGCTCCGCGGGCTTGGGGTATGCGAACCCGCCAGGAAAGCATCCGTCGTGAGGAGGGGGTGCTTGAACACCACCGGCGGCTTGTCGCGCGGAGGTCGACGCATCTCGGCGCACCATGCGGGCGTACACGTTGGGCGGCTGGTTCTGATCAAGCCAGGCACTCCAGGCTTGCGGTTGGCCGGCGAGGATGAGCATCATCGCCCGGTTCCCGACATCGGCGTAGTTGGTGAGCGTCGCCATTCCCGCCTCATCGGTGGCGCTCGGCTTGGCGCGGCCGCGCGGGTGGGTGTGCCAGATTCCGACAAAACCGGTGTCGCCGTGGCTCCGGTCGCGATGGTGGTCGATCCACGCCTGGTTGCCTTCAACGCCGTGGTGGAAGTAGGTGGGCGAGAGCAGGCTGTCTGGTGAGGGGCCGGTGGCGACGTCGACGTAGACGACGTTGGTGGCGTCGTCGAAGGCACCAAGCGCCATGCCGCCCGTCTCCACGGAGGGGCCCCGGACCCGGGCGCCGCGCCGGACTTCGGTGCGCATCTCGGCGAGCGCTTCGCGCGAGATCCGAATCTCGGTCGATCCACTGGTCTCGGTCGTGACGAGGTCGTTGTCCCAGCAGAACTGCGTGGTGGTTGCGTCGGTGGCGAGTCGGACCGCAGTGGCGGACATCGGTCGGCCACCCGAGGTGTGGAGGTGGTTGAGGGCATGGGTGAGCATGGTGGCGGCCAGGGCAGCAACCTCGGCGGAGGATCCGACGAAGGTCGGGGCCGAGCAGCCGGGCTCGGGGAAGAACATCTCGGTGCGGGGTGGATCGGGGAAGAAGTCATCGGCGACGTCACGCCAGCGAGCGGCGTCACGGTCGCGTGCTCGCAGCGCGACGCGGCGCAGAATGTCTTGGCCAGCGCCAGTCGCACCGGGTCTCGAGACGGTGACCAGGCCCCGGGTGGCTCGGTGGCCGATGATCATCGTGAGTACCGCCGGCCAGGAGTCACGTTGCGGCCATCGTGTCCGCTCGAGGGCGGCGCGCACACCCACGTGGGCGGTGGCGTCGATGATGAGGTCGTACTCGGTGGCGTCGAACCCCGGGTCGAGGATCAGGGGGATGGCGTCGCTGACGACCTCCAGGGCGGAGGTCTGTCGGGTGAGCTTGTTCAGCCGGCGAGTCAGGGTGCGCGCCTTGGCACTGTTGATGTCGGCATAGGCGTAGGGCTGGCGGGTCAGTACGCCGGGCGTGACGACGCCGTTGTCGACGATGACCAGTGAGTCCACTCCGGCCCGGATGCAGTGTTCGGCGACCGGCGCACCGAGCGCACCACACCCGAGCAGCAATACGCGCTTGCCTCGCAGCTCGGCGAGCGGCGTGCCGTCGTCGCGGGCGTTGGTGACTTCGGGCCGCATCTCATGCACCCGCATCCAGTTCACGGCAGCGGACCCGAGCCAGTTGTTCGCCAGTTCGATGATCTGTTCGGTGAGGGCGTCGTCAGCGAGACCATTCACACGGGCCAGCAGGCTGGTGATGTCGCTACCGAGGTCGTCTACTTTCCAGGCGGTCACGTGGGGCAGGCGGACTCCCTCGCCGCGGCTGCGGGAGGGGGTGGCGAGCAGCATCAGGGTCGGGTCGAGGTCGGGATCGACACCCTCACGGGTACGGAGTGCGCGGTTCAGGCGGCTGCTCCGGGTCAGATCGGCCAGCAGCGCCTCGCGCCTGTACCCGGCCTCGTCCAGACCTGCCGCGAGCGCCCGGGCGCTGTCGGGGTACTCCCAGCCGATCTGGGCGTCGAGCAGCAGCACGGGGACGAGAAAGCAGCGGTGGCCGGACTCGTCGGTTGCGGGCTGGTCGGCGTCCACGACTCGGTCGTACGCCTCGTCGATGGTGAGCCACTGCACGATTTCGGCCTTACTGCCTCGGCGCACGCACCAGCCGTAGAGAACCAGCGGGTCGGCTGTGGAGGCTGCCGCGTCGTGGTGCCACGGCGCCAGGGGGCCGAGGTCGGGGTGCACGATCACGGCGCCGGCGTCGTTTCTGGTGTAGGTCACCGGTGGGTGCAGTGGTTGGCCGCCGGGGTCGAGCGTGCCCTCGGCGGCGCGCTCGAGCCAGGTGATCAGCCGGTCGAGGAAGCCTCGCATCCCGTCGGCCGGGTTCCACTCCACCGCCGTGGCCGCGTACAGACACAGCAGGCGCCCCCACTGCACGTGGGGGGTCGCCCGCCACCGCCGGTGGTCGGCGAACACCGTGGGTGGGGAGAACGGATAGGCCGCGTCCACCCAGAGCCGGAACTGCTCGCGCGCCCGGATCTGGATACCCGGGCCGGGCGGGATGCCGTGGGTGTCGAGCGCGATCAGGATCTCGCTGCGGTCCTCTTCGTAGCCCAGGACCTCGACCGCGCCGTCGGTGACACGCTCCAAGTCCGACAGCTGCTCCAGTGCCAGCTGCGGTCCCGATCGCGCAAGTGGCTGGCTCACCGGCCGAACCCGACCGCAGTCTGGGGCGCCTTGTCACCTCCCCGGTCAGCCGCAATGCCCTCGCGTAGTCGCTGTGGCCCGGACGTGGCCGGCGCAGCCACCGCATCCCGGCTCGCTGCGGCCGCGACCGCCGCCGCAGCCGTCGTGACCGCCGCCAGCCGGCGCCCGATCGGCGCGGCCTGGGCGGACTTCGTCAGGGTTTCGGACGCGGTGAGGTCGACGGTTTCGTCGCTGAGGATGCGAGCGCCAAGCGCGTCGACGACGAAAACCACCGGAACCGGTGCCGCCGCGTTGGGCCATGACATGGTGCAGATGAACTCATCGGCGATCGCCTGGTACCGGTTGGCCGCCTTGCGGTGGGGCGGGTTGGCGCCGGTGACGTCCGCGGCGGGGATTAGCGCACTGCTGGAGACCACCACCGGCTCGGGGTTTGCGTGGCGGCCGAAGGCATCCATCACGTCGCGGTGGAAGACATCATGGCCGTCCTCGTCCGGGAGGTACATCACCTTCTTGGAGCAGTGATGGGGAGCCAGGAGCAGGTCCCACGCGAGGTACTGCTCTCGGGCGTAGTACTCGCTGTAGTTGAAGATCTTCATGATCGTGTCGTGGCCCAGGTCGCCGAACAGCAGCACTTTGCCGGTCTGCCCGCCGGGATCGGTGAGGGTGACCTGCATGGCCAGTGAGGTCTCGTTGCGGGCCGCGGCGCAGTCGTCCTTGAATGGGGCGTGGATGAACGCCTCGAACTTATCGGAGCAGTCCTGCCCGTCCAGCTTGGCGATGGCCTGGCCCGGGCCGGACTTGTACTCCACGGGCAGCTCCTCGTAGGCGTGCTGCCGGTCTCGGTCGTGACCGATCACAATGATCCGGTCCCCACTGGGCACGGGCTCCCCGGCCTCGATCGCGCTCTTGACGACCGCGACACGACGTTCGGCTTCCTCCTGGAAGGCCTTCGCGTCCTCACAGAGGCCATCGCCGTTGGACTCGGCGTACTCCCGCCACAGCCGCGGCGTTGCCCACAACTCTCCGATCGTGACCTGCTCGAGCAAGTCGGCGAACCCCAGGCAGTGATCCTCGTCTACGTGGGTAAGGGCGAACACCGCCAGGTACGGCTTGCCGTCCACCACTGGCAGCGCCTCGACCAGTCGGTCAACGACAGGGATCTCAGGATTGGCGTCATCGTCGGCCTTGGCCATGTCGTGCAGGTCCACCTGCAAGACCAGCTCGTCGGAAACGACCACCGTTGTGCTGTCGCCGTGGCCCACCGGCCAGAACACCGCTCCCAGCTGCGGCTCATCGTTCACGGCATTCATACGCGTACTCCTTGTTGCGGTTCTTTCTGCGACGCCCCGGGCGGGACGGTCGACTTCCGCAGATCTGGTGTGCCGGTGATTGACCGGAACAGCCATCCGAGTACGCTCAACGCGTCCGACCAAGACAACGCCGAGTCCTCGGGGCGGAAGCCTCTTGACCCCGTCCCGAGGTCTCGCGGCTTACTCGGGCCACTCTACCCCCTGGTAATGACAACGTTGTGGTTCGTCATCCACAGACTTGCGTGAAACCCCATCCGGTAGAGGATCCCTCAGCGGGACTCGAGAGAGGACCGTCGCCAGGGGAACGCCCTCAATGCCGATGAGAGCGTGTTGACAGCCCGGGGGTGGCCGGTCAGGCAGGGAGAGTTCAGCGGTCCCCGCGAAGCCGTAGCGCGACCCACAGCCCGCAGCGGCGGCAGATGTAGGCGCGGCCGCCGGCGAGGGCGTGCAGCGACGGGCGAGGCTTTCGTCGACCGCAGCACGAGCAGGTTCTGGTCTCCTCGGCCATGCTCCGATGTTGCGACGACCGTAGGACGCACCAGGGCGCGCATCACGGCGGAGACTGCAGGGTGCGCGCGGTCAGCTCTCGAGTGACTCCAGGGCGGTGAGGTAGCCCTCGGTGTAGGTGGGGAACTGCGCGACCTGGTCCAGCAGCACCTCGCGGGTGAGGCCGGCTCGGATGGCGAGTGCGGCGACGTGGATCCACTCACCGGCCTGCGGCGCGACCGCCCAGGCGCCCACGAGCTTGTCGTTGTCGACGTCGAGGAGCAGCCCGAGCTTGCCTCGTGGGTCCTGGTCGTAGGTCCAGGGCCGTGCGAGGGAGTCGGCGAGGTCGATCTCGACTGCCCGGACGTTCCGCCCCGCTTCCTCGGCCTGCTGGCGGGTCAGGCCGACAGCGGCTATTTCGGGGTCCGAGAACACCACCCGGGGGATGCCGTCGTAGCGGGCGTCGCGACCGCGTCCGAGGATCTCGGCTGCGACGATGCGGCCCTGGTACTTCGCGACGTGGGTGAACGCCATGACGCCGGTGACGTCGCCGATCGCCCACACGCCGTCGGCGGCGCGGCAGCGGGCGTCGACCGCGATCTCGCCGTCCTCACCGGTGCTCACCCCGAGGCGCTCGAGGCCGAGATCGCGGGTGCGGGGCCGGCGGCCAGTAGCGAAGATGACGACGTCGGCGGCGACCTGGGTGCCGTCGTCGAGCTCGAGCACGCTGTCGGTGCCGTCGCGGTGAGCCCGCACGGGGCTGACGCCGGTGCGGACCTCGACACCGGCCTCACGTAGGTGGGACTCGGCGAGCTCGCTGACGGTGCGCTCTTCACGGGCGAGCAGCCGCGGGCCGCGCTGGACCAGCGTCACCTCGGTGCCGAACCGGGTGAGGAACTGGCTGGTCTCCACACCGACGGCGCTGCCGCCGACGATGACGGCCCGGGCCGGCAGCTCCGCTGTGGTGTAGGCCTCCCGGTTCGTCCACACCGTGATGTCGCCGAGCCCCGGGATCTCGGGGATCAGCGCCTCAGAGCCGGTGGCGACGACCACGTGGCGGGCCTGGATCTGCTGGGCGCCGACCTGGACCTGGCCCGGCCCGGTGATCACCGCGCGGCCCTTCCACACGATGGCGCCCTGTGCCGGTAGCCGTCGACCTGGCCGCTGTCGTCGAGGTGGCGTGCCATGTAGTCGCGGTACTCGCGTGCGGCTGCCCAATCCAAGGCGGCACCGTCGACCCGGCCGCGCGTTCGACACTGGTGCGGGCCTTGGGCGGCCGCAGCACCGTCTTGGACGGGATGCAGGCCCAATAGGCGCACTCGCCGCCGATCAGCTCCTCCTCGACGACCGCGACCCTCAACCCGGCGGCGAGCAGCCGGCTCGCGGCGACCTCACCTCCGGGACCCATCCCGATCACCACCACCTCGACGTCGACGTCCACCTCACTCGCGGTGTCATCCTGGTCGGTGCTCGAGCTCTGCTGCGTCATGACGGGCTCCTTCGATGCGGGTGTCGGTGTCCGGACTTCGGGTCAGGGTCGGAGGGTCAGCTGAGGGCGTCACCGAACACGGCGGCGCCGAGGGCTGCTGCCTCCTCCAAGCGCATGATTTCGCCGTCTAGGCCGTGCTCGGCCTTGTAGGCGCCAGCGTGGCCAGGCTCGGTGAAGAAGTTGATGACCGGGCAGCAGGACTGGGTGAGCGGACCGTCGCCAGCGGTGCCGACGAACACCACCGCGGTGGCCGGCTCCGCGGCCCAGGTGCCGACGTGTGAGCGCACGGTGACCGGCGCACCGGTGTGCGGGTCGGTGGAGGTGACGGTGACCTCGGCGCCGACCATCGCTGCGATGCCGAGCGCGTCGACCGCGCAGTTCGCGAACACCTCGGGGCCGCCATCGATGGTGACGCGGTGAGCGGAGGTACCGGCGGCGAACGGGATGCCGCCGACCACCTCAGTGTCGTTGGCGCGGGTGAACAGCAACTGGGCCTCGCGGAGTTCTCGCAGCAACACCGCTAGCTCAAATGTCTGCTCGGCCCCGTGCTCGGCCGCCCACTGTCTGAGTTCGTCACCGGTCGGTGAGATCCCGGTGGCAGCGAGGCGCCTGAGGGTCAGGCGGTGCAGTACTTGGGCGGCTGGCGGAAGCGAGTTGCGGCGGTCGACCAGGTTCGCCACCGGCACCCCGGTCCCCTCAAGCAGCTGCTGCAATCGGGGCCGGTCGGTCCTGTGGTCGGTGGTGTCGTCGAGGGTGTGCTTGGTCATCGGATGTCGGCTCCTCGGGTGAGTGTGCGGCGCAGCAGCCAACCGGTCTCGACGGTGGCGGCCACCGCGAGACCGAAGACGAGGTGGGCTAGGAAGCCGCGCAGGTGGGTGCTTAGCGGGTAATCCAGGTTCGGTGCCGAAAACCCAAACGCCGGGGTCATCAACTCATCGGCGACCACGCTCATCGCGGCCCCGGTGATCAGCCCGGCCGTGGCCGGTGACCAGGTGGTCCTTCGGCGTAGCAGTGGGTACAGCGGCGCCCATTGGGCGGCCAGGCCGTAGTGCAGCGCGAGGCTGCGCCGATCCAGCTGCTGCTCGGTGAGCTGCAGGCCGACCAGCGCGGTGAGCTTCTCGGCTGCGATCCGGTACGGCGGCCCAGGTCGGGGCAGCGTCCTCTCGGGCCCGGTCGGCGGCGGGCTCCCACTCGTACAGCTTCATGCTGACCGGTTCCATCGCCCGCGTTCCGACGTAGCTGGCTGCGGTCGCCAACGCTAGGTCGACCACGCTGTCAGAGATCTTCATGCTGTTCCTCTCGTGCGGTGGGGTGTGGGGTCAGGTGAGGGTCTGGTCGAGGAACGCGCGCAGTGCTTCCTCGTCCATCGGGCGGCCGTCTCGCCGGTCCAGCACGGCGCCGTCGGGAGCGAGCACCACCGTGGTGTCGAGCACCGTGACGTCGTAGGCGGTGGTGAGATCGCCGCGTCGGTCCACTAGGTAGGGGTGGGCAGGGTTCCCGGCCGCTGCCTGGAACTTCGCGATCTCTTGGGGTGGCGCGTTCGGGGTGACGTCGACGGCGATGAAGCGGGCACGGTCGGCGTACTCGTCCTCGAGTGCGGTCATCGCGCGGGCCTCTTCGATGCACGAGGCGCACCAGGACGCCATGAAGAACAGCACCACCGGCTTCGCGTCCGGCCCGGAGTCCGGGACGGGGACGGTGCGCCCGTCGGTGGCGGTGAACGTCAAGGAGTCCCCGGCTGCGCTGCCGCTTGCTCCTCCAGCCGCGGCGGGAGCCTCATCCGTCGCAGTGGCCGCTGGCCCAGTGCCGCGGTTCAGCGCCACGACGGCCAACGCGATGACGGCGAGCACAGCGACGACGGCGACCGCAGCGACGACGGTTGCCTTGGAACGTTGACTGGGCCGACGGCTGGGCTCCGCCTCGCTGGTGTGGCTGGGTGACTGACTGGGGGGCATCGTGTTGTCCTTCATGGGGTGTCCGGGAGTCGGCGCCGCGGTTCGGGGTGTGCCGGGGGGCGCGCAGGCGCACAGCAGTCGTCGCTGTCGAGTCGACTCCGAATGTCGTCGACGTTGCTGTCCACTCGCGCGGTTAGCCGTGTGCTTGGCGTCGTGAACGACGACGTAGCGCCGCTGCGCTGGCTGCTGCGGCTGCTCCGATTGCCAAAAGTGCGGCGGTGAGCGCGACCGCGTCGAGGTTGCCGGTCGCCGCAAAACTCAGAGCTGAGTTCAGCGTGGAGGTGACGGCGGCACTGAGGCGGCCACCGAGATCGGCCACCGGCCCGCCGGGCGGGCGACCGGTTACCACCGGCCACCAGTACGCGATGAGGTAGAAGCCGG
This sequence comes from Actinomycetota bacterium, assembly GCA_030773435.1. Taxonomy (GTDB): domain Bacteria; phylum Actinomycetota; class Actinomycetes; order Propionibacteriales; family Nocardioidaceae; genus JALYMZ01. Next base: position 11,693 of record JALYMZ010000156.1, read on the forward strand.
CCAGGGTGAGCACCGCGCCGCCGAGACGGGTCACGTACGGCAGCAGCCGACGCAAGTGGCCGGTGAGGGCGCCGCGGGCGAGCGCTGCTGTGACCGCAAGCAGCGTGAGCAGCACCGTGGAGCCGGCGGAGTAGGCAGCGAACACCGCCAGCAGGCGGAGCAGGCTTCCAGTCGCGACGGCCTGTGCAACGACCGCGAGCAGCAGGGCCAGGCTGCACGACAGCGCAGCGACCGCATACGCGGCGCCGTACCCGGCCATCGCGGAGACGCCTGAGCGGGGCCACGGCAGCCGCCGCGTCGCCGCGCCGAGTAACCCGCCGGGGACCTGGGGACCACGGCGTCCCAGCAGCTGGGCGACGCCGACGACGACCAGGATGCCGCCGACGCCTACTGCCAGCCACGGCACGGCACCAATCACGGTGCGTAACC
>JALYMZ010000157.1 GCA_030773435.1 Actinomycetota bacterium
GTCCTCGACCGCCGGCTCGGCCGCGCGTCGGAGCAGCGCCCGCGCCTGCTCGGCCGTGACCCGGGCCGCAGGATCCTTCTCCAGCATCCCCAGCAATGCCTCCTGCAGTGCCGGCGGCGCGTCCGGGGCTGCGACGTCGTCGGTGAGCACCGCGGTGATCGTCCCCATCACGGTCTCCGCCCGGAACGGCGGGCGGCCCTCCACCGCGGCGTACAGGGTCGCCCCCAACGACCAGATGTCGGCGGCCGGTCCGACTGCCTGGCTGCGCAGGCGCTCCGGCGCCATGTACGTCGGGGACCCGATCACCAGCCCGGACGCGGTCAGCGTCGGGTCGGTCTCACTGGTCGCGATGCCGAAGTCGGTGAGCACCACCCGCTCGTCGCCGACCAGCAGCACGTTGCTCGGCTTGACGTCACGATGCACGATGCCGGCGCGGTGGGCCTCCTGCAGCGCGTCGAGCAGCTGCAGCCCGATGCCGGCGACCCGCTGCGGCGGCAGTGGCCCGTGCCGCTCGATCTGCGCATCGAGGTCCGGCGCCTCCACCAGCTCCATGACGATGAACGGCCGCCCGTCCTGCGACACCACGTCGTACGTCGTCACGATGCCGCGGTGGCTCAGCCCGGCAGTGAGCCTGGCTTCGCGCAGGGTGCGGTCGCGCAGCACGTCGCGCTCGGGGTCGTCGATGCCGGCGGGGAAGATGACCTCCTTGACGGCGACGGCACGGCCGAGGACCTCGTCGTAGGCGCGCCACACCTGGCCCATCCCACCCCTGCCGAGCACCGACTCGAGCCGGTAGCGCCCGGCGAGCAGACGCACGTCGTCCGGCATGGGCTGACGCCTACCCGGAGACGGGTGTCAGGACACCCCTTCGGCCGTGGCCCTGGAGGCAGTGAACCGCAGCTCTGCCATGACGTCGGCTCGTCCGGCACCCGAGTGGGTAGGTGAAGACCGATGCGCCAATGGAGGACGGCGGCGGTGACCTGCGTGCTGCTGGTCTCAGGCTGCGCCGGCGCCTCTGCACCCGTGACCCAGCCAGGAGAGGACCCGACGGTGGCCGAACCTGAACCCGCCGCCGCAGGCGGCTCCGCTGCGCATGGACCGGCCGAGCCGGCGGTGCGCGACCTTGCCCACCGGCTCGGCGTCGCACCGGAGCAGGTGCACGTCCTCAACGTCGAGGACGTCACCTGGCGCGATGGCAGCCTCGGCTGCCCGCAGCCTGGGATGATGTACCCGCAGGTCCTCACGCCGGGCCGGCGCATCGTCCTGGAGAGTGGCGGCGAGCGCTACGAGTACCACTCCGGCAGCGGCCGGGAACCCTTCCTCTGCGAGCATCCGGAGCCGCCGGCGCCGGCCGAGTGACGCCGGCGTGGCGCGCCACCTCCGTGGCGAGCATGACCGAGTGGGCGTCAGCGAGCATTCGGGCCGCCGTGTGCGGGTCGCGGCGATGTTGGTCCGCGACGGCCGCGTCGACGAGCACCGTGTGCCAACCAGCCTGGTCATCGGCTGAGTGCGGCAGCGCCGGGTTCGCCCACCTGCCGCGCCTGCACGGCCGTGCGGATCTGCTCGATGTTCTCGCGGAGGATGTCGGCTACCAGCTCATCGGTGCGCGGATCCTCCAGCACCTCGAAGATCACCCGCAGCGTCGTTTCACTCACCAGGCCGACGATCCGGTCGTGGAACGGCAACACCGCGAGGCGCCCGGTCGTCGGGTCGTGCTTCAGCTTCTCCAGCACCATCGCCTGCAGCTCGCGGCGGTTCTCCTGGAGCACGCGGGCGAGGTTCTGCGTGTAGTGGCCGGTCTGCAGGACCGCGACGACCTCGTCGAGGACCGCAACCGTGACCGGCCGCTTGATCGTCTCGATGATGCTGCTGGAGAACCTCGTCAGCAGGCGGATCGTGAACTGCTCGCCCAGCGCCCGGTCCGTGGCCTTGCCAATCCGGGCGACGACCACGGCGACCCGGACGACCCGCAGCAGGCGGAAGCTGCGCAGCGCCGGGTGGGACACCGGGATCATGCCGAGGATCTCGTACCAGTTGCGGCCGAGGAACTGCCGGCTCCAGCCGGTCCGGTGCCATCGCCAACCGAACTCCACCGCAAAGATGGCGCAGATGCCGACGTCCATCCGGAACACCCGCACCGCGGTCTGCCGACTCACGTCGCCCAGGTATGCGTAGAGCAGCAACACCACGGAGAACACCGCGAGAACCAGCATGAACAGGTCCAGGCGGCTGATCCGCGACAGGCGTCCGGTGAGCACGCCCCGAGCATGCAGCATCCGGCGCGGCGGAGGCGACGGATGTCACCGGCCGTCCACCCCGCGGGCGGACGGCAGCGCCAGCC
>JALYMZ010000158.1 GCA_030773435.1 Actinomycetota bacterium
AGGGCGCCGTCGTCCAGGGCTGGACCCAAGCCCTCAACGCGCTCGCCATCGCCTACCCCGGCCGCCTGCCCGAGTTCATCTGAACAAAATTGGAAACCGCAACCTACACAGAAAACTTGACAAGCTCCTTGCGGACGATGATCGCATCCCGGTCGGCCACCTGCTCAGGTCCAGCAGCCCGGTGACCTCGGCGACCCAGGCGCCGTCGCGGGGCTCACCGTGGGCGTCGTAGGCCGGTGCCCACACCTGCTCGGGGATCAGCGCCAGCGTCGTGGCGAAGTCGGTGGGCAGGGTGAACCCGACCGAATACGACAACCGCTGCCCACTCAGCCAGTCGAAGAACTCGTGGGTGGCGCCGGCGGCATCGGCGCGGACCAGCACCCCCGGCCCCGCATCGGTTCCCGGTTGATGCCCGGGCAGCTGCTGCAGCGTCTGAGCGACCACGCTGATGTGGTCGGCGGCGGTGTTGGAGCCGGCGTTGCCCGGCCGCAGCAGACACGACAGCGGCTCCCCAGAACCGTCCGGGCCGTGGTCGACGAACGCCCACAACGGGTGGAATCCGTAGCCGTGCTTGAACGTCGGCGCCGCCTGCTCCTTCTCCGCATGCGCGGTCACCAACGTCGCGTCCACGTCGATGGTCAACGGCCGCTCCGCGTCGCTGTGGTGGTCCGGAGCATCCCGGCCGGCCAACCCCGGCCGGCCAACCCCCACACCCTGGCCCGGGCCGCAGCCCGGGCGGCGTTGATCGCCGCCAACGCCTGCGGTGCGTCCGCGCCCAGCGCGGCCAGGGTGCGCGACACGGTCGGATCGGAGGCCACCGGGCCGAACACCTGCGGCGCTGTGCGCAACACCGCGATGTCGGCCAGGCAGTCCCCACCCAAAGCCAAGGTGACCGCCAGATCGGTGAGGACCTTCGCCGGGTCATGCACCGCGGTCGGCTTCCGCCACCGCCGCAGCCCCGGCGACAGCGCGACGTCCAGGCCGCTGACCCGCACCGCTTCGGTGACCAACACCCCACCCGCCGACGACACCACCTCGGCGCCGGCGTTGCCGACCCGCACCTGGGGATAGAACCCACTACGCTTCTTCACCTGAAAAGTGCTCCTCCAACCGCGACGCTTTGGACCTTGACACTCCGAATCGTCCCAGGTCAGGAGCACTTTTCAGGTCAAGGACACGAGATCACCGTGAAAGCCCCGGGCTAGTGTGGCCTGCCCCGGGCTCCGCGGAGTCGAGATTCGTTGGATCCTCATGCCACGGTGATGATGCGGTTGCGTTCGAACTGTATCGGCCGGCGCGGCGCATCAGCAGCTCGACCTGGTTGTGCCCGACCACGACACCGCGTCCGAGGGTCAGTTCCGCATGGATCCGACGGCCGCCATAGATCCCGTGGGAGTCGGTGTGGATCTGGGTGATCAGATCGGTCAGCATGGCGTGCCGGATCGCGCGTTCGGATGGCGGGCGCTTGCGTTGCTCGTAGAACCCGGATTCCGAGACGCCGAGGACTCGGCAGGCGACTTGGACGGGGAGCTTGTCCGCGGCGATCAGCTCGAGCGCCGCGTATCGCCTTTTGGGCTGGTCTCCTCCTTGAGAACCTCAACCGCACGACGAGTGACCTCCAGTTCTGTCTCCAGCTCGGCGATGCGCTTCATGGCCGCCGCCAACTCGGCGCTCTCCGCGGTGGTTGGACCCGCCTGAAGGCCGCGGTCGATACGGTCCTGGCGGCGACCAGTTGTAGATCGTCTGGTCGCTGGTGTCGAGATCGTGCGCGATGCTCGCGACGCTCCGCCCCTCGGCGAGCAGGTCAAGGACCTTGCGCCGGAACTCCGGTGAGTAGCCCGGTCGCCCCATCTGAACCTCCTGGTGTCAGGCACCAGAATCCAGAAACGCAGACGCCGTAGAAGCCGGGACACACCAGAGTCTCCGGACACGCCGGGAGATCTCAACACGGCGCCCGGCGGAGGCGCAGACCCATAGAGAGCCACACCCAACGCTGGGTGGGCAGCCGCGTGGAGAGCGTCCCGCCGAGCGCCTGAACCGAGCCTGGCCGGACGCCGGTCCTGACGAAAATCGTCTAACCGCATACGGACCCTTGTGGCAGCTTGAACGAGTGGCCGGTAGCTGCCACCGGCACAATGCCGAGGACGAGACCGGATGGCTTGCCCCTTCGCTGGTCGATTTGGGTGCACGACGAAGGCGGTCCGGAGCAAGCTGCGGGCGTCCAGTCCCTGGTGCACTGCAATGCAGGCACCGGCGTTGCACGTCGGCTCGACGTGGCTCACTCGCCGCCGCGGATGTCTACCTCGACGAGTGCGGCGTTTCCGCGGGAGTCGATCAAGACCTTGGCCACGGCTTCGCCTTCCCGCACTGCCTGTTCCATCTTGTAGGCCTGGTCCTGGGCAAGGAAGAAGCTGTCGATTCCGCACCGCAGCCGCCAGTGCTCGTCCTTGCATCGGAGGAACGGCCCGGATTCAGGCCGCTGGGCCACCACCGGCAGCCCGACCCAGACTTCGCCCGAGCGCACCAGTGGAATGTATGCCGTGTCGCTGCCGTCGTCCTCGCGCTCGGTCCGGTCCTGATCGTTCGGCAGGCCGGGGTAGCTCAACGCGACGTACGCCCCACGGAACGGGTCGATGGGGTCGACAGGAGCGACCTCGAGCAGGTATTCCTCCCCGGTGAGCCGGGCCGACAGCGGGCCGGCGACCGCGATGGGGAGGAGTGCGAGCTGGACCAGTGAGGCCACGACGACTCGGCGGGTGCGCGAAGCGAAAATGTTCATGCCGCGGCTCCTTCGAGGTTTGCGACCAGACGGCGACGCCCTCGGTCGAAGAGATATCCGCTGCCGAGCAGGATCACGCCGAGAATCAGGAACAGCGTGGCCCCGGTGATGATCGGCGCGAACACCGCGAAGCTCTGCACGGTCGTGAACAACACCAGCGCGGCAGTGCCGAGGAACGTCAGTCGGGTGGAGTTCCTCAGCACGCCCAGGACGGCGTACCAGCCGGCGGCGACCACGTAGACCGCGACGCTGATGAACGCGTGGGCGTAGCCCTCGAGCGGAACCACACCCTGGACCGGTCCCGGGGCCTCCCACAGCACCAGCAGCACTCCGGCGACCACGCCCAAGCACGGCGCCACCGCTTCCAGCCGACCGCGGCCGGTCGAGCGTACGACGGAGGCGGCGACCGCGGCCAGCGCGGCGACCAAGCCGGTCACCATCCAGATCGACCAGGCGAAGCGATGCACCTCCACCTCTGGGAACGCCGCGACGAAGAGCCCCAGCAGCGCCATCACCGCCGAGGTCTCACGCCACGACGCGGCGAAGGCCGGGCGCCACCGGCCGGCGTGGGCGACCGCGACGGCGCTGGCGACCACGGCCGCGAGCAGGACCGGCAACACGAAACCCATCCCATCCAGCGCAGCCTCGAAGACCTCCCAGACATACCAGCCTGTGCTCACGGCGATCCCGACCAGCAGCGCCGTCACTCCCTCCACGGCGTAGGCGTAAACCAGTGCGCCAAGTCCCCAGATGCCCAGCAGCGTGGGCTCGAAGGCCGGCACCTGGAGGCTCTGCGCCGCCTGGAAGACGACCGCTCCGAAGCCGAGAGCAGCAAGCAAGCGGAAGGCCCCGACTACAGGGCCCGCGCCATCGTGACCACCGGATGTTCGGTGCACCCGCCGCTCCGCCAGCAGCTCTGCCGTTGCGACGAATCCCAGCCACAGGGACGTGACCACCATGAATCGCAGCAGCGGAGACATCTTGTCGAGGTTGCTGGCGACCAGCCAGATCAGCCCAACGCCGATGAACGCGCCACCGAGACGGAGCAACAACGGGGCCAAGGAGAATCGCTGGACCACGACGTAACGGCTCAGGATCGCCCGCTCGTGCGAGTCTTCGATGACCCCCGCGGCACGCCACGCGCGGAGCTCGCCATTGAGCCAGGCCATCTGGCTCGGTGTGACCGACTGGGCGCCCGGGCCCTCGGAACTGAAGTGCTGTGCCATGACAACAGTGTCGGGCCGGCTGGCACCGGACGGCATGAGCGCGAGTACTTAATCGCTCTAGGTCATACAACGCGGGTCACCGGCGCCGCCACCCTCATCGTGCGGTATGTGACTCCGAACATCGTCAGGTCCGACCCGGTGCCTAGCTTGACGGTCCTCCACTTGTCCGGATCCACTGCGATGCACGAGGGCGATGTTGATTGGGCCGGTGGTGTCCACCTGACCAGGGGCCGGCGCCCAGCGGGGCCACCTCGCTGCTCCAAAGCCCAGCTTCTGTGCGGGCGTTATCAAGGTGCCGCTCCTCCCTGGTTCGGCTCCGATACCGCTCGCGCACGACCTCGAGCGGGACCCGGCATCTCACCTCGACGAGTGGGCCGTGAAGCTCGCGGACCAAGGCACTGATTAGGGGTGCCACGTGCTGTCGATAACTGCCCCCTGGCAGCCCTGCGCAGCACGTAGAACAGTGAACACAGCGGCTCTCTCAAGGTCACGGGACTGCTCCACCGTTGCCGGCGCACCCATCGCGTCCATTAGGGCCTCCTTGACGGAGTCCTTCGACAGGTACGGGACACCGCATTCCGATGCCAAATCACGCGACAACGTCGTCTTGCCTGAGCCGGGCCAACCGGGGTCGGGAGCCCGAGTGACCAGGAGTCGCGGAGTGCACGGTGGCTACTCGTCCAGGCCATGCTCGATCGCGTACCGCACCAGCTGGACCCTGTTGTGCAGCTGCAGCTTGCCAAGGGTGTTCTGGACGTGGTTCTGCACGGTGCGGTGCGAGAGGTACAGCCGGTCAGCGATCTGCTTGTACGACAGCCCCTTGGCCACCAGGCGGAGCACCTCGGTCTCCCGCTCGGTGAGGCGAGGCGTCTCCGAGCCCGCCGTCGTCGGTGCCTCGGAGAGCCGGCGGAACTCTCCGAGCACCAGCCCCGCGAGTCCAGGCGTGAAGACCGTGTCGCCGGCTGCGACCCGCCGGACCGCCGTCACGAGCTCCTGTCGCGACGCCGACTTCACCAGGTACCCGGTGGCTCCCGCCTTGACCGCATCGAGCACGTCGAGCTGCTCGCCCGAGGCGGACAGGACCAGGACCCGAGGCGGCTCGTGAAAGGACATCAGCGAGGTCGTCACCTCAACGCCGTTGGGGGTCGGAATGTTCAAATCAAGGACGACGACACCGGGCCGGGCCGCCTTCGCGCGGCTGATCGCCTCGGCGCCCGTCGCAGCAGTCGCGACGACCTCGAAGCCTTCCTCTGCGAGGTCGCGAGTCACCGCATCACGCCACATCGGATGGTCGTCCACCACCATGACTCGGATCGGCTCCCCGCTCATGGGGCAGACACTACAGACCCCGTCGTCCGGCGATTACCGTTCCACCCAGAATTTCCGCGTCACCAGCCACACCCGCAGAAGGTCGCCTCGCCCACGGTGGATGGCTTTCTCAGGGTGGGCCGCGCGGGAGCCACGGCGAGGACCTGGCGTGATGAGTGCTGTCAGGTCCGTGCGGTGGACGTGACGAGGCGGTGTACTGATGTCATGAGACGAGGGGCCGACCAGGCGTCGGGACAGCGCGCGCCAATGGACGAAGCGCCGTCGTCATCGGTGGAGACCTCGATGTACCGACCGCTGGCCGTCCTCCGGGTCCTGTTTCTGGTCAACGCCATCGGGCTGTTCCTCTACCGGGGCCTCACTGCGCGGGAGGGCCCGTGGTCGAACACCGACCATGTGACATCAGGAGTCCTCGTCCTTGCAGCGCTCGCGGTGTGGACGGGTGTAGCGGTCTGGGCTTACGGCAAGCCAGAACGCCGTCGTGCGCCCCTGCTCGTCTTGGATCTGCTCGTCGCGCTCGCCGCGATCCTGGTGTCCCCGCTGGTGCAGGGCGCGTCCCTTCAGGCGACGCTGCCCGGCTTCTGGGTCGCGGGCGCGGTACTGGCCTGGGCGGTTCACTGGCGGTGGGCCGGCGGGTCCGTTGCCGCCATCGCGGTCTCGGTGGCAGACCTCTCCATCAGGTCCGAGATGACGACGGTGCAGTACGGCAACATCCTCCTGGTGCTGCTCTGCGGGCTCATCGTCGGCTACACCTCCGGGCTGTTGAAACAGATGGCCACTGCCCGTGACCAGGCGCAGCGTGAGGCGGCCGAGGCTCGCGAACGGGCCCAGCTTGCCCGAGTCGTCCATGACGGCGTCCTGCAGGTGCTTTCGCTGATGCAACGCCGCGGCACGGAGCTCGGTGGTGAGGTCGCCGAGCTCGGCCGCCTCGCGGCGGACCAGGAAGCCGCGCTCCGGGCGCTGGTACAACGACGTACGAACGCGTCGCCGGTCGGGTCCGAGGACCTCGCCGGCGCCCTCTCCGGCCTGCAGTCAGGGCTCGTGACCGTCTCCGTGCCCGGCTCACCGGTCGTCATGTCCGCCGGCGTCGTCCGAGAGGTCCTCGCGATCGTCAGCACGTGCCTGGACAACGTGAGGAGGCACGTGGGGGAGGACGCGGCCGCATGGGTCGCCTTGGAAGACGGTGGGGACCACGTCGTCGTCAGCGTCCGCGACAACGGGTCGGGCATCTCACCGGGACGGCTCGAGGAGGCCCGCGCGGAAGGCCGACTCGGGGTGTCGGAGTCGATCCAGGGCCGCGTGAGCGACCTCGGCGGCACCGCGGACATCGTCACGGCTCCTGGCCAGGGAACAGAGTGGGAGATCACCCTGCCCAAGACGGTGGCCGTCGCTCGATGACGGTGACGGTGATCGGGACGCCGTCAGGTCCGCTGCCGGCGGCTGGGGCATGAGCTCCCGGCCTGCGTCGGTTCAGTTCCTGTACTCAAGACAGGGCTCCCGGGCTCGCGTCACGCGCCTGGGCACATCGCAGGGACCCGGTGGGCCGGGAGCCACATGCCGGCGGGCGACAAGGTGGGGGACTGCGACGGTCAGATGACCGCCGGCACCTCGTTCCCCGCCTCGCGGATGCCGCGAGCGGTGTCGACTCTCATGAGCAGGGCGCCACCGATGACGAAGAAGAAGATCAGGGAGAAGATCGCCGGCCGGTAGGAGTTTGTGAGCTGGTAGACGATGCCGAACGTGAGGGCGCCGAACCAGCTCGTCCCGCGCTCCATGGCATGGTAGAAGCCGAAGTACTCGGCCTCTCGACCCTTGGGGATCAGTAGGCTGAAGTACGACCTGGCCAAAGCCTGCGTTCCCCCCAGGACCAGTCCGATGGCCGTGGCCAGCACCAGGAACGGCAGAAGCCGCTGCTGGGGAATGAAATAGGCCGCCGTCACGATCACCATCCAGAAACCCAGCCCGACCAGGATGGTCGGCTTGGTGCCCTTGCGCTCCGCGGCCTTGCCGAAGACGAGGGCGCCGACCACGCCGACGAACTGGACGATGAGGACGAGGAAGATCAGCACGTCGGACTCGAACAGGAGTTCCTCGGTGAGATACACCGCCGACTGGGAGATCACGGTCTGGATGCCGTCGTTGAAGAAGAGGTAGGCGACCAAGAAGGTGAGCGTCATCGGGTACTGCCGCATTTCCTTCATCGTCGCCCAGAGCTGGCCGATGCTCTGCCGCACCACGGAGCCCTGCTCCGGTACGAGGTTGGCCGGGTCGTAGTTCCGGAGCCTCATGAAGGGGACGAGGGTGAATCCGGCCCACCAGATGGCGGCGGAGAGGATGCTGATCCGCATGGCGAGGTTTTCGGTGATCCCCAGAGTGTCCGCCCCGAGGACGGTCGCCAAATTCAGAACCAGCAGAATGCCGCCGCCGAGGTAGCCGAACGCCCAGCCGCGCGAGGAGACCCGGTCGCGTTCTTCCTGCGTGGAGATCAACGGGAGGATGGAGTCGTTGACGACGACCGATGCGCCCATGCAGAGGTTCGCCACGATAACGGCCAGTGCTCCGAGCTGCCAGTTCTCCCCGACGACGAAGAAGATAAGTGACGCGAAGAGCGCCCCGGTCCACGCGAAGGTGGCCAGCAGCTGCTTCTTGTACCGAGTGCGGTCGACTATGGCGCCGAGTGGGGGGAGCAGGATCGCCGAGAGGATCGTGGAGAAGGCAATGACGAAGGCCGGCAGCGCCCCGGGGGTCGATCGGTATGAACCCGAAGGCCTGGATCCGGTCGTCCACCGCGGCGCGCTTGGCGACCGGCACGATGACCGGGGTGAACAGAGCGGTGGTCACCGTAGTGACATAGGCGGAGTTGGCCCAGTCGTAGAAGTACCAGGCACGCTGCTCCTTGCGGCGAGCAACCGGGTCGAGGTGGGCGGTGCCGGCCGTACCGGCGGCGCCGGGAAGGGTGGTCTCGCTCATCGTCGTGCTCCCATCCACCGCCCCGCTGGACGAGGACGCCTCGCAGAAGGTCGGTTCGGTCGGTTGTCATCACGCTCGGGCGGGCACTGACGAAGCTGGCAGGCGACGTGCTCGCGTACTTCGACCGCCCCGGCACTCGGTGTGACCGACAGGGCGTCCGGGCTCTCGGAGCTGAGGTGCTGTGCCATGACAGCAGTGTCGGGCCGCTGGCACCGGACGGCATGAGCGCGAGTACTTAATCGCTCTAGGTCATACAACGCGGCTCACCGGCGCCTCCACCCTCATCGTGCGGTATGTGACTCCGAACATCGTCAGGTCCGACCGGTCCCGACTTCGGCCAAGTTAGCCCGGATCTTTCATCGCGCTGATGGGGCGGAGCATCTGGCCGTCGCGGCCGGTGCTTGGTGGTGATTGTCGCAGCGGGGTAGGACAGTCCGCCGAGTGTCGCCTCGGGTGGGTGCCGGTTCCGGCCGGTGGTCTGCTGGTCGTCGGGTCAGGGCTGAGATGGGCGGTCAGCCGGGGGCGGCGAGTTCGCGCAGCCGGGTGATCCCGGCGGTGATGAGGCCGGTCCAGACGCCGTGTCGGGCCAGCTGCACGGTGCTCCGGCGGCCGCTGCGGACCAGCCTGGCGGCGGCGCTGAACAGCCGCAGCCGGAGTCGTTTGGGTTCCCAGCGGCGGGCTTGGTGGTCGGTGAAGGCGAGCAGCTGCG
>JALYMZ010000159.1 GCA_030773435.1 Actinomycetota bacterium
GCGCGGTGGTGATCCGGGCGGCCGCCGGCCTGGCGGCGTACCTGCGCACCCAGGCCCACCAGGGCGGCGCGGTCGTCATCGGCTACGACGCCCGGCACAAGTCCGACGTCTTCGCCCGGGACACCGCCGGGGTGCTGCAGGGCGGCGGCATCGACGCGTTGCTGCTGTCACGGCCGCTGCCGACGCCGGTGCTCGCGTTCGCGGTGCGGCACCTCGGCTGTGCCGCGGGAGTGATGGTCACCGCGTCGCACAACCCGCCGCAGGACAACGGCTACAAGGTCTACCTCGGTGACGGCTGCCAGATCGTGCCGCCGGTCGACGCCGACATCGCCGCCGAGATCGCCGCCGTCGGCGCGCTGGCCAACATCCCCCGCGACGACGGGTGGCGGGTGCTGGGCGAGGACGTGGTCGACGCCTACCTGGCGGCCGTGGCGGCGCTCGTCGATCCCCCGATACCGCGTGACCTGAGCCTCGTCTATACGCCGCTGCACGGCGTCGGTGCAGAGGTGGCACAGCGCGCGCTGACGACCGCCGGGTTCGCCGCTGCGCACGTGGTGGCCGAGCAGCGCGACCCCGATCCCGACTTCACCACCGTGGCCTTCCCCAACCCCGAGGAGCCGGGCGCGATGGACCTCGCACTGGCGCTGGCCGCCGAGGTGGAGGCCGACGTGGTGGTCGCCAACGACCCCGACGCCGACCGATGCGCCGTGGCCGTGCCCAGCACGCAGGGCTGGCGGGTGCTGCGCGGCGACGAGGTCGGTGCGCTGCTCGGCGACGCGATGCTGCGCTCGGGCGCGCAGGGCGTCTACGTCACCACCATCGTGTCGTCATCGCTGCTTGGCACCATGGCCGGCGCGCACGGGCAGGACTACGTCGAGACACTCACCGGCTTCAAGTGGATCGGCCGGGTCGAGGGGCTGGTTTACGGCTACGAGGAGGCGCTCGGCTACTGCGTCGCGCCGCACATCGTGCGCGACAAGGACGGCATCTCCGCGCTCGTGCGCATCGCCGCGCTCGCCGCGAGCCTGAAGGCCGAGGGCCGCACCCTCCTCGACCGGCTCGACGAGATCGAGCGCAAGTACGGCGTCCACGCCACCGACCAGCTGTCGGTGCGTGTCGACGACCTGACCCTCATCACGACGGCCATGGCCCGGCTGCGCGCCGCACCGCCTGGTGCGCTCGGCGGCCTGGCGGTGGAGCGGGTCGACGACCTGACCACCGGGGTCGGCGGGCTCCCCCCGACCGACGGCCTGCGCTACCGGCTGGCCGACGGCGCCCGGGTGGTGGTGCGGCCCTCAGGCACCGAGCCGAAGATCAAGTGCTACCTCGAGGTCGTCGTGCCGGTCGCCGACGCGACCCCCGCCGCCGAGGACGCCGCCCGGATCGCCGCGGCCGGGCGCCTAGACGCGATCCGTGCGGACCTGGCCGCCGCCGCGGGTCTTTAGGGTGCTGGGCGGGCCGGCCGCCCCACGGCCGGCACCGCGGGTCTCAGGTCGTCCGGCGGACGATGCCGAATGGCGTGCTCTGCGTCCGTCGGTTGCCGAGCGGGTTGTGCGCCAGCGACCGCAGCAGCCGCTCGGCAGGCAGGCCGGCTCGACGTTGCCCGGATCGACCCACCGAAGTCGTTCATGTCGACGATTGCGACGCCCACGCCCAGCCGGTCCTGCAGCTCGGCACAGACCCGGGCCGCGGTCGCTGCGGGCAGCGGTGGTAGGAGGAGGTGCTCGTACGGCGGGCGGGCGCCGTCAAGGTCACGGGCCGAGCGGACCGGCCACCCGGCGACGGTCTTCGCGGCGGACCTCCTTGACGGAATCCATCCGGTGAACCGGATGTTAAGATATAGTGCATGACTACTGAAGAGGTGACATGAGCGCCAAACCCCGCCCGGCGGCGTTGCTGCCGTCCCAGCCGACTGGCCGTGCTGTGATCGCGAAGTTCTTCCGCGCCCTCGGTGACCCCACGCGCTTGCGCCTGCTCGAGTTCGTGCTCCAGGAGGAGAAGACGGTCTCTGAGTGCGTCGGGCACGTCGGCCTGGCGCAGGGCCGCGTCTCGTCTCATCTGTCGTGCCTGGCCGACTGTGGCTTCGTCACCATCCGCCGTGACGGTCGCTACGCCTACTACCGGGTCGCTGACCCTCGAGTTGCTGAGCTGGTCTTGCTGGCCCGGTCGCTGTCTGCGGACAACATCGCCGCGCTCAGCGAGTGCATGCGCATCGACGCTCCGACCGATTGATCGCTCCAGCGACACGAATCAAGGACGGCATGTCATGAGTAGGGGCCAAGGCGGTACGAGGTTGCTGGTCGGGTTCGTCATGTTGCACGTGCTGTGCTGCGGGGTCCCGCTGTTGGTCGCCGCCGGCGCGCTCGGCGGCGCCGGGGTGCTGTTGAGCAGCCCCGTGCTGCTCGTCGGGGGCGCGACGACGGCTGTGGCGGCGGTCATGTTCGCGGCGCGTCGACGAGGTGGCGGTGCGCCGCGGTGTTGCCCGCCCGCGGGGCTGACAGGGCCCAGTGCCGGGTCGTCCGTGGCCCAGCCGAGGAAGGCGCACAGATGAGATCTCAAATGCGGCGGCGCCTGATTGCCGCGACGGCGACCGCCGCGTCACTGGTTGTGCTACTCACCGTCGCTGTCACCAGGGCCAGCGACGACCGGACGGGAACCGTCGTGGCAGGCGAAGCGGCCACAGCGAAGGTCCGTGCCACCGGCGCACGGGTTGGCGACGTCGTGCCAGCGGTGAGCGCCGTCGCGCTCGACGGGCGGAAGGTCACCCTTCCGGGAACGAGGCCCACGGCGGTGTTCTTCTTCGCGGGGTGGTGCGGCACGTGTGTCCCGGAGGCAGCGTCCCTGGCCGAGGTGCACCGCCGACATGGCGCCGACGTCGACATCGTCGCGGTTGACGTCGATCCTGGTGACACCCCCGAAACGATCAGACAGTTCCTGGCGGCGGCAGGAAACCCGGGGTACCCGGTCGTGCATGACGTGAGCGGCGCGCTGCGCGAGACCTTTGACGTCAGCGCGCTCGACGTCACCGTCATCACCGACCGCTCAGGAAAGATCGTGTACCGCGACTCGGTCCCGAGCACTGCCGCGCAGCTGCGTGACGGCTTCGGAAAAGCCGGCGTCACGCTCTAGACGAGGGCGAGGAGACAATGTCGGCGACGTTGACGTTCGCGTTCGGGGCCGGGGCCCTGTCGACGGTCAACCCGTGCGGGTTCGCCCTGCTGCCCGCGTTCCTCGCCTACTACCTGGGCCAAGAGGCATCGAGTGCCCGGCCAGCTCTCGCCGGGCGGTTGACGCGGGGAGTCCGCGCCGGAATCGCGCTCACCGCCGGATACGCCGGAGTGTTCACGGTCGCCGGGCTGCTTCTTGCCGCTGGGCTTCGACTGCTCATCGGTGTCGTGCCGTGGGTCGCCGTGCTCGTCGGCGGCGCGTTGGTCGTGCTCGGTCTGGTG
>JALYMZ010000160.1 GCA_030773435.1 Actinomycetota bacterium
GGTCAGCCCCGACTTCTCGCCGCCGGTCCTCGCCGCCGCGGACGAGGCGGCGCGGGCGCCGCGGCTGCCCGCCGTGGACCGCACGGACATCCCGTTGGTCACCGTCGACCCGCCAGGAGCGCGGGACCTCGACCAGGCGGTGTTCCTGGAGCGCCGTGCCGGCGGCGGCTACCGCGTCTGCTACGCGATCGCCGACGTGGCCGCGTTCGTGCGGCCCGGCGACCCGGTCGACCAAGAGGCGCACCGGCGCGGGGAGACGCTCTACGCCGCCGACTCCAGCGTGCCGCTGCACCCGCCGGTGCTCGCCCACGACGCCGCCTCGCTGCTGCCGGACCGGATGCGCCCGGCGCTGCTGTGGACCATCGACCTCGATGCCGCCGGCGAGGCCACCCGGGTCGACGTACGCCGGGCGCTGGTGCGCAGCCGCGCGCAGCTGACGTACGCCGAGGTGCAGCAGCGGCTGGACCGCGGCGGCGACGACGAGTTCGCCGTACTGCTGCGCGACGTCGGCCGGCTGCGTCAGCAGCGCGAGCAGGTCCGCGGCGGCGTGGACCTGCCGCTTCCGGAGCAGGAGATCGTCGTGCACGGCGACCGGTGGTCGCTGGAGTTCCGGGCGCAGCTGCCGGTCGAGCGGTGGAATGCGCAGATCTCCCTGCTCACCGGCATGGCCGCCGCTCAGCTCATGCTGCACGGCGAGGTCGGGCTGCTGCGCACGATGCCCGACCCGGACCCGCACGTGGTGCAGCGGCTGCACCGCACCGCGGCCGCGCTCGGCATCGACTGGCCGGCCGAGCAGCTCTATCCCGACTTCATCCGCGGCCTGGACCCGCGTCGGCCCCACCACGCCGCGATGGTGACCGCGTGCACCGCGCTGCTCCGCGGCGCCGGGTACGTCGGGTTCGACGGCGGGGTTCCCGAGCGGCCCGAGCACGCCGCGTTGGCTGCGGAGTACGCCCACGTCACGGCACCGCTGCGCCGCCTCGCCGACCGCTACGCCGGCGAGGTGTGCGTCGCCCTGTGTGCCGGGGCGTCGGTGCCGGAGTGGGTGCGGGCCGAGCTGCGGCAGCTGCCGCGCACCATGCAGGAGTCCGCCCGCCGGGCGGCCGCCTACGAGTCGGGGGTGGTGAGCCTGGTGGAGGCCGGCGTGCTGGCGTCGCGGCTGGGGGAGATGTTCGACGGGGTGATCACCGAGGTCGACGCCGACGACCCTTGCCACGGCTCGGTGGTGGTGGTCGACCCGGCCGTGGAGGCCCGGGTGCAGGGTGCGGCACGGCTGCCGCTGGGTGCGCGGGTGCGGGTGCGGCTGGTCGAGGCCGACGTCGAGCGCCGGGTCGTGCGGTTCGCGCTCGCCTCGTCCTGACGGCCCAGATCCTGACGACCTAGATCCTGACGACCCAGATCCTGACGACCCAGATCCTGGCGACCTAGACTGGTACGGCGGATGAGCCGGCCGGGCGACCGCGTTGCGCCGCTGGTCGGCGTACCGAGGAAGGTCCGGACTCTGCAGGGCAGGGTGGTGGGTAACGCCCACCCGAGGCGACTCGCGGGACAGTGCCACAGAAAGCAGACCGCCAACGGCTCCGACCGGTCGCGAGACCGGCCGGGGTGCGGGCAAGGGTGAAACGGTGGTGTAAGAGACCACCAGCGCCCCAGGCGACTGGGACGGCTCGGTAAACCCCACCCGGAGCAAGGCCAAGAGGGCCCGCTGCGCGAGCAGCCGGCCTGCGCGAACGTTCGAGGGCGGCCCGCCCGAGTTCGCGGGTAGGCCGCTGGAGGGCGCCGGCAACGGCGTCCCGAGATGGATGGTCGCCGGCGCCGGAACCGCAAGGGCCCGGCGTCACAGGATCCGGCCTACACGCCGGCTCATCCGCACCCGCGCGTGCCGCCGGAGGGAGAGGAGTCGCGATGGACCCGGTGCAGCGGTACCGGCGGGCGTGGCGGCTGCTCGAGGACCGCCAGCCGCTGGCCGCGATCGAGATCCTCGACCCGGCGGTGGCCGCCGAGCCGGCCAGCCTCAGCCTGCGCACGCTCCGGGCGTGGGCGTACTTCCAGAGTGCCCAGCTGTCCGCCGCCGAGTCCGACCTGCGGCGGATCGTCGACACCCAGCCGACCGACGTGTGGGCGCAGTTCGCGCTCGGCCGCACGCTGGAGCGGCAGAATCGGCTGTCCGACGCGCTGCCGCACCTGCGCCTGGCCGCGGTGATGAGCGCCGACACCGAGCACGAGGTCGCGGTGCTGCGGGTCGAGCGCCGGCTCGCCGAGCGCGGGGAGCGGTCGTACGACGACCTCACCGGCGGCTGAGAGCGGGTGCCGGGCCTGTACACGCAGCCGGCTCAGGGCAGCGTGAGGATCTCCGGGCCGGAGTCGGTCACGAGGATCGTGTGCTCGAACTGCGCGCTGGGCTTGCGGTCCTTGGTCACCACGGTCCAGCCGTCGTCCCACATGTCCCACTCGGCGGTGCCCAGCGTGAGCATCGGCTCGACGGTGAAGGTCATGCCCGCCTCGATCACGGTGTCGAAGCGCTCGTCGTCGTAGTGGGGCACGATCAGCCCGGAGTGGAACGCGGTGCCGATGCCGTGCCCGGTGAACTCCCGCACGACGCCGTAGCCGAACCGTCGGGCGTAGGACTCGATGACCCGGCCGATGACGTTGATGCGGCGGCCCGGCTTCGCCGCCTGGATGCCCCGCATCGTCGCCTCGCGGGTGCGCTCGACAAGCAGCCGGCTCTCCTCGTCCACGTCGCCGACGAGGAACGTCGCGTTGGTGTCGCCGTGCACCCCGTCGACGTAGGCGGTGACGTCGACGTTGCAGATGTCGCCGTCGGCCAGGGGGCGCGAGTCGGGGATGCCGTGGCAGATGACCTCGTTGACGCTGGTGCACAGCGACTTCGGGAACCACTTGTAGCCCAGCGTCGAGGGGTAGGCGCCGTGGTCACAGAGGAACTCGTGGCCGACCCGGTCCAGCTCGTCGGTCGTGACGCCCGGCGCGACGTGGCGGCCGACCTCCTGCAGCGCCCGCGCCGCGATCCGCCCGGCCACCCGCATGCGGGCGACGGTCCCGGCGTCCTTGACCTCGGGGCCGTCGTAGGGCGTCGGGGACGGCCGGTCGACGTACTCCGGGACGACGATCGAGCGGGGTACGACGCGACGTGGCGACACCGTGGCAGGGGCGAGCACCGGCACCCGACCGAGTGTAGGTCGTCGCCGCCTCGGGCAGGATCGGGCCATGGGCGAGCAATGGTTCTACTGTCTGGACCATTACAGCGTCGAGCCGGAGGAGGGCTGCCGGGCGGCGGACCGGCTCGGACCCTATCCCAGCCCGGCCGAGGCGTCCCGGGCGCTGGAAAAGGTGCAGGAGCGCAACGAGGCCTGGGACAACGACCCGGTGTGGAACGACGACGACTGAGCGACTCGGTCGGGCCTGGTGTGACGGCCCGCCGGAGAAGTGCGGAGCCGCAGCCTTCGAGGCTGCGGCTCCGTTTTCCGATAGCGGGAGATCAGGACGTCGTGGCGGCGGCCTTGCGGGTGGTGGACTTGCGGGCCGCGGTGTTGGCCGCGGTCTTGGCCGGCGTCTTCGACACGCTCTTGCGCGTGCCGGTGGTCTTGGTGGGCGCCTTCTTGGCGGTCGTCGATGTGGTGTCTGCGGTCTTCTTGGTGCCTGCGGTCTTCTTCGTGCCTGCGGTCTTCTTCGTGCCCGCGGTCTTCTTTGTGCTCGTCTTCTTGGCCGGGCTCTTCTGCGCGGTCGTCGTCTTCGCGGTGGACTTCTTGCCCCCGGTCTTCTTGGCGGAACTCGTCGTCGTGGTCGTCTTCTTCGACGTACCGGCACTCTTCCCGGTCGCCTTCTTGGCGGTGTCGCTGGCCTTGCCGGCCGCCGTCTTGACCGCCGACGTGGCCTTCTTCGTGGTGCCGGACGACTTCGTGCCGGTCGTCTTGCCCGTGGTCGTGGTGGTCCTGGATGGGGACTTGGCCGCAGCCTTGGTCGTCGAGCTCTTCTTGGTGGCTGGGCTCTTCGTGGTGGCGCTGCGCTTTGCCGGCACCGTTGCCTCCCGAACGGGACAGTCCGGCCTGCGCCGGAACGACTCTTTAGCCGAGGATGACAGGCTGCGCCGTCCTCGTCGGTGATCTTTGCAACAACGGCGCGTCCCGTAAACCACGCGCGCGCAACCAGTGCGAGCCGTATGGCGAACGGGTGGCACGTGACCGGGCTTGGTGATGGCGGAAAACCCAAGCATGCAACGAAAGCCGGCGATACTGATCCTGTGGCTGCGCTCGAGGACGACACCGGCCGCAGCGTCGTCGTGCCGCGCTCTGTGCGTCGTGTCGTGTCGCTGGTGCCGTCGTTGACCGAGACCATCGCGGTGACTGCACCGGGTCTCCTGGTCGGCGCCACGGACTGGTGCACGCACCCGGGCGACCTCACGGCTGATCGCGTCGGTGGCACGAAGAACCCAACGGTGGCAGCGATCGCGGACCTGCACCCCGACGTGGTGGTGGCCAACGAGGAGGAGAACCGCCAGGTCGACCTCGACGCGCTGCGTGCGCGTGGCATCGCGGTCTGGGTGACCGCACCGACCTCCGTCCCGGAGGCGCTGACGTCGTTGACCCGCATGCTGCACGCGCTGGGTCTGGGTGTCCCCGACTGGCTGCGGGCGGCCGGCGAGGTCTGGTCGGGCGCCCAGCCGGTTGTTCGCCACCGGGCCGTGGTGCCGATCTGGCGGCGGCCGTGGATGGCCCTGGGCCGGGAGACGTTCGCCGGCGACGTGCTCAGCCGGATAGGGGTGGCGAACGTGCTCGCCGACCACGCCGACCGCTACCCGCGCATCGACCTCGCTGCGCTGCCGGCGCACGACCTCGTCGTACTCCCGGACGAGCCGTACGCGTTCTCCGCGACGGACGGGCCGGAGGCGTTCCCGCAGGTGCCCGCGGCACTGGTGTCGGGTCGGCACCTCACCTGGTACGGCCCGTCGCTGGTCGAGGCGCACGCCGTCCTCACCGCCCAGCTCGCGGCCGCCACCACGGCCCGGTGACGCGACCTGCGCCGGTCGCGGCCCTGCGACCGGGGCTCCCAGAAGGCGGGGCCGTCGCAGGCGAGGACTGCATCAGGTGAACGTGTGCTCTTCGCCGGGGAACGTGCCGTCGCCGACCTCGGTCGCGAACCGCCGCGCCGCATCCAGCAGTACGCCGTGCAGATCGGCGTACTGCTTGACGAAACGCGGTAGTCGACCGGTGCGCAGGCCGGCCATGTCCTGCCAGACCAGCACCTGAGCGTCGCAGTGCGGACCCGCGCCGATGCCGATGGTGGGGATCGCGAGCTTCGCGGTGACCTCGGCGGCGACGTCTCCGGGCACCATCTCCATCACCAGCGCGAACGCGCCGGCCGCCTCCAGCGCGAGTGCGTCGTCGACCATGCGGGCGGCCGCGTCACCACGGCCCTGCACGCGGTAGCCGCCGAGGTTGTGCTCGCTCTGCGGGGTGAAGCCGAGATGCGCCATCACCGGGACCCCCGACGCGGTGAGCAGCTCGACCTGCGGCAGGACCGGTGTCCCGCCCTCCAGCTTGACCGCATGCGCGCCGGCCTCCTTCATGAACCGGGCCGCGGTGTGGAACGCCTGCTCGGCCGAGGCCTGGTAGGACCCGAACGGCAGGTCGGCGACGACGAGCGCGCGCCGCGCCGACCGCGTCACCGCACGCACCAGCGGGACCAGCTCGTCGACGGTCACCGGCAACGAGGTCTCGTTGCCGTAGACGTTGTTGCTGGCCGAGTCGCCGACGAGCAGCACCGGTATCCCGGCCTCGTCGAAGGTCTGTGCGGCGTACTGGTCGTAGGCGGTGAGCATCGCCCACCGCTCGCCACGCTGCTTCAGCTGGCGCAGGTGGTGGATGCGGATCCGGCCGGTCGGCGCTGCGGCGGCCGGTGGTTCGGCGCCGGGTCCGCCGCCGTACGGGCTGCGCATCTCGGTCATGTCGACGTCCTCACGGCTCGGGTCGAGGCTCCGGCGGTGGAGTCCCCGCGCCGACGTGTCAGCCGCGGCGCCGCGACAACAGGTCGACGGTTCGCTGACAACTTACCGGGAGGGCGGGGCGACCTCGCGCCAGCGGTTGGTGATGGGCAGCCGCCGGTCCCGGCCGAAGTTGCGCCCCGACACCTTCGGCCCCGGCGGGTACTGCCGCCGCTTGTGCTCGGCCAGGTCCACCATCCGCAGCACCTGCTCGACGGTTCGCGGGTCGAACCCGTCCTGCACCAGCTCCGCGCTGCCGCGGTCGTGCTCGACGTAGTCGTCGAGCACGTCGTCGAGCATCGCGTAGTCGGGCAGCGCGTCGGTGTCGAGCTGGCCCGGCCGCAGCTCCGCCGACGGCGGCTTGTCGATGATCGCCTGGGGGATCGGTGGCTGCTCGCCGCGCCGCAGCGCGTCGGCGTTGCGCCACCGCGCCAGCTGCCACACCTGCGTCTTCAGCAGGTCCTTCAGCGGTGCGAACCCGCCGACGGCGTCGCCGTAGATGGTCGAGTACCCGACCGCGAGCTCGCTCTTGTTGCCGGTCGCCAGCACCAGGTGTCCGGCCTGGTTGGACAGGGCCATCAGCACCACGGCGCGGCAGCGGGCCTGCAGGTTCTCCTCCGCGAGCCCGCAGAGCGACAGCGGCGTCTTGAACGCCTCCACCATCTCGTGGATCGGCACCACGTCGTAGTTGATCCCGGTGCGCTCGACAAGCTCGGCCGCGTCGTCCTTGGAGTGCTGGGTGGAGTAGGTGCTCGGCATCGACACCGCGTAGACGTTGTAGGAACCCACCGCGTCCGCGGCGACCACGGCCGTGAGCGCCGAGTCGATACCGCCGGAGAGCCCGAGGACGACGCTGCTGAACCCGTTCTTGCGCACGTAGTCGCGGGTGCCGAGCACGACCGCCGCATACATCTCGGCGTGGTCGTCCAGCCGGTTCGCCAAGGCCGCCGGCACCGCGTCGTACGCCGGAACCACGCGCGGTGTCACCACGGTGCCCTCGATCCGCAGACCCGGGTACGACGAGCGCGGCGCGACCGGCCGCTCGGCGTCTGCGGCCGGCAGATCCAGGTCGACGACGAGCACCGCCTCCTCGAACTGCGGCGCGCGCGCCACCACCTTGCCGGAGGGGTCGACGACGAGCGAGTCCCCGTCGAAGACCAGCTCGTCCTGGCCGCCGACGAGGTTGACGTAGGCCAGCGCGCACCCGGCCTCGGCGGCGCGTCGCCGGCACAGCTCGAGGCGCACGTCGTCCTTGTCCCGTTCGTACGGCGAGCCGTTCAGCACCAGCAGCAGACCCGCGTCCGCGGCCCGTGCGGTCACCGCAGGGCCGTCCTGCCACAGGTCCTCGCAGATCGCCAGCGCCACGTCGACCCCGGCGACCCGCACCACCTGCATGGTGTCGCCGGGGACGAAGTAGCGGTACTCGTCGAACACGCCGTAGTTCGGCAGGTGGTGCTTGGCGTAGGTGGTCACGACCTTGCCGCCGTGCAGCACGGCGGCGGCGTTGCGGGCAGACGTCCGACGCCCGCCCGGGGCCGGCGTCTCGTCGTCGTCCCGGTCGAGAAACCCGACCACGACGACGAGCTCGTCGAGCCCGTCGGCGACGAGCCGGCTCGCGAGGTCGGTGACCGCGGCCCGGGAGGCGTCGGCGAACGACGACCGCAGCGCGAGGTCCTCGATCGGGTAGCCCGTCAACGCCATCTCCGGGAACGCGACCAGGTGCGCGCCGCGGCCTGCGGCCTCATGGCAGCCGCCCAGGATCCGCTCGCCGTTGCCCGTGATGTCACCCACGGTCAGGTCGAGCTGCGCGAGCGCGACACGGATCTGGGCCACGACGCCGAGCCTAGCCACGCGCCCGCCGGCTGGCTGCGGGCGTGGCTGCGCGGGACGGCCCCGCGGTCGTTGTAACACGGCGGCAACATCGCCGCGACACACTGGCCGCATGGGCAAGCAGGAGGAGTTCGTCCTCAGGGCGCTGGAGGAACGCGACGTGCGGTTCGTCCGGCTGTGGTTCACCGACGTGCTCGGGTTCCTCAAGTCGGTGGCGGTGGCGCCGGCGGAGTTGGAGGGCGCGTTCAGCGAGGGCATCGGGTTCGACGGCTCCGCGATCGAGGGCTTCGCCCGGGTCTACGAGGCCGACATGCTCGCCAAGCCGGACCCGGCGACGTTCCAGATCCTGCCCTGGCGCGGCGACCGCGCCGTGACCGCGCGGATGTTCTGCGACATCTCGATGCCTGACGGCTCCCCGTCGTACGCCGATCCGCGGTTCGTCCTCAAGCGCGCGCTCGGCAGGGCCGCCGACCTGGGCCTGACCTTCTACACCCATCCGGAGATCGAGTTCTTCTTGTTCAAGGACGGCCCCGACACCGCCCGCGAACCGGTGCCGGTCGACCGCAGCGGCTACTTCGACCACACCGCGCAGGGCGGCGGACAGGACTTCCGCCGCGAGGCGATCACGATGCTGGAGTCGATGGGCATCTCGGTGGAGTTCAGCCACCACGAGGGCGCGCCCGGACAGCAGGAGATCGACCTGCGGTACGCCGACGCGCTGTCGACCGCCGACAACGTCATGACGTTCCGCATCGTCGTCAAGGAGGTGGCGCTGTCGCAGGGGGTCTACGCGTCGTTCATGCCGAAGCCGTTCACCGAGCATCCCGGGTCGGGGATGCACACGCACATGTCACTGTTCGAAGGCGACCGCAACGTTTTCTTCGAGGCCGGCGCCGAGTACCACCTGTCGAAGGTCGGCCGCGCGTTCATCGCCGGGATCCTCGAGCACGCCGCCGAGATCACGGCGGTGACGAACCAGTGGGTCAACTCCTACAAGCGGCTCGCCGGCGGCGGCGAGGCCCCGTCGTACGTCTGCTGGGGACACAACAACCGCTCCGCCCTCGTGCGGGTGCCGATGTACAAGCCGAACAAGGGCCAGTCGACCCGCATCGAGCTGCGGTCGGTCGACGCCGCCTGCAACCCCTACCTGGCGTTCGCGGTCATGCTGGCGGCCGGGCTGAAGGGCATCGAGGGCGGTTACGAGCTGCCGCCGGGCGCGGAGGACGATGTGTGGACGCTGACCGACCGGGAGCGCCGCGCGATGGGCATCGCACCGCTGCCGCGCAACCTCGACGACGCGATCGCCGCGATGGAGCGCAGCGAGCTGGTCGCCGAGACCCTCGGAGAGCACGTCTTCGACTTCTTCCTGCGCAACAAGCGCGCCGAGTTCGACGAGTACCGCCGCCAGGTCACCGCGTTCGAGCGGGAGCGGATGCTGCCAGTGCTGTGACGGCCGGTGCTGAGCTTCCGCGCCGCGACCCGGTGCCGGCAACGTGGCGTGGACTAGCCTCGGGACGTGTTCCGCGCCCGCCTGCTCGTCGTCCAGCACGAGGATGCCTGCCCGCCCGCGCTGTTCGGCACCTGGCTGGCCGCGGTGGGGGTGGTGCTCGACGTACGACGCCCGTACGCCGGTGAGCCGCTGCCGTCGGACCTGCAGGAGCACCACGGCCTGCTGGTGCTCGGCGGCGAGATGGGCGCGTACGACGACGCGGAGCGCGGCTGGCTCGGCGACACCAAGAAACTGCTCCGGTCGGCGGCCGAGACGTCGACGCCGGCGTTGGGGATCTGCCTGGGGCACCAGCTGGCCGCGGTGGCGCTGGGCGGCGAGGTCCGCCACAACCCTGCTGGGCAGGCCACCGGGCTGACCGCGATCGGTTGGGTCACGCAGGCCGGCGGTGACCCGCTGCTCGCCGGCGTGGCCGACGGCGGCCACGAGCTGCGGGCAGTGCAGTGGAACAACGACGTCGTCACCGTGCCACCGACCGGCGCTCACGTGCTGGCGCGTGCGGCCGACGGCACGCCGCAGATCGTCCGGTTCACCGAGTCGCTGTGGGGTGTGCAGTTCCACCCCGAGGTCGACGACGACGTGTTCGGGCTCTGGGTGGCACGGGGCCGTGACCGCGCCGCCGCGCGGGGCATCG
>JALYMZ010000161.1 GCA_030773435.1 Actinomycetota bacterium
GAGCTGACGGTCGAGCAGATCGGCCGGGTCCTCGGGGTCAGCCGCACCTCTATATATAGGGCCCTCGCAGACGGGCCCGCGGCGTCGACCGACGGGACGTCGGAGCCGTCGTCGGCGTCTCGAACCATCGACGGCCTGGGGCAGCGACGGGCACCTCGCCGCCGGCCGCCGGAGCGGTCTTGAAGCGGGCCACCGCCGGCCCGGGGCAGCTGTCGCTGCTGGAGCTGTGCATGGGTGAGCAAGACCGCGCGGTCCTAGCCTTCGCCCGCCGTCATCAGCGGCGGCGCGACGTCGGTGACCTTGTCCAGCGTGAGCTCGGGCTCTCACCGACCCGCTACTTCCAGCTGCTCCTAGCCATGCTCGAACGGCCCGAAGTCGCCGCCGCCGATCCCGAGCTCGTCACCCGCCTGCGGGCAATGCGGGACCGGCGGCGGGGTCGATAGCCACCGCACCTGCCGGTGGACGGCCATCGATCATGTGCCGTATGCCCTTGTGGGAACCCAAAGCGGACGGGTCTACTGGGACAAGATCGTCCCGGCACGTCTGCTGACCTGGGACATTCCCGATAGAGGGTCGGCTACCGGGACACGGGCCGGGCCGTGATATCCCGGCACTAGTGCGTGACCTTCAGCCCGATCACGCATCCCACGATGCCCAGCAGTAGCAGCACACGCAGAGGGCTGGTCGGCTCGGCCCCCGACCACATCGCGTACCCGGCGGTGAGGGCGGCCCCGATGCCGACCCACACCGCGTAGGCGGTGCCGATGGGCAGCGTGCGCATGGCCAGCGCCAACCCCGCGAAACTCGCTAGGGCCGCCACCGTGAACACCAGGGAGGGAACCACTCGGCTGAACCCGTTCGACCTGCCGAGGGCGGTTGCCCACACGGCCTCCAGCACTCCTGACAGCACAAGCACGAGCCACGCCACGGTCGTCTCCTCGACGCCGTCTTGTCGCGGTCCGGGTACGGCGGTGCTCTCGTCCGGGAGCACCACTGCCGGGGCTCACTTCCAGCATGACCTGCCCCACGACGACAGGCAATGTCAGATGGGCCACCACCGGCACATAGGTGGTCTTCCGCGACGTGTCGGTGAGGGTTCGTCTACTGGGACACGTTCGACCGACGCGGCAGGCCGCCGTCGAGGCGTCCGGCAGCCGGTCGTCCGACGAGCGTCCTGGCCGAACGCACGGTCGCACCGACGCTGCACCCTGCGGCGCGGGGCGGCCGAGGCGGTCACGCCCGGCGTCCGGACCGCGACCGCAGCGCTGCAGCAGCACCATGATCGGGTCCTGCTGCCCGACCACGACCTGTTCGCTCACTTCTCGGGCCCAGCCGTCGGCGGGTCCGGCTCGACCGGGCTTCGCGCGCCTTGTTGGTCAACTGTCATGTGCGTTGCCTTGTCCAGGTGGGAGGCTGCGCAACATGGATGGGCCTGCGTCACGTCCGGTCACCGGACGGTGGATCACTCCGTCGTCGGCGCAGCGCAACCTCGGGCTGTTCAAGCCCGCCGAGATGGCGAGCCTGCGCCGGTTCGCCGAGGTTCGTGACGCGCCCGCCGGCACGGTCGTCGCGGCCTGCGGCAGCGAGGTCACCGCCGTGCAGATCGTCGTCGACGGCGAGCTGACGCTCAAGGTCCGAACGGACTCCGGCCGGGCGACCAGGGCCGTCGTCCGCTCCGGCGGCGTGATCGCCGACATACCGCTGCTGCTCGGGGCGCCGATGCCCTTCGACGCGATCAGCAGCCGCGACACCGAGTGCATCGCCCTGTCCAAGCAGCGGTGGACCGAACTGCTGACACGCAACCCGTCCCTGGCCCTGCGCTGGATGACCTCGATCGCCCGGCGGCTCGACGACGACCGGCGGCGCCTGATCGTGGTGACCTCGCGACCGCTGATCGCGCAGGTTGCCTACCTGCTGCTGGAGCTGCAAGAGCAGGACGCGTCCGGCCGGTGCGTCGCCCGGCTCAGCCACACGATGATCGCCCACCTGCTCGGGGCCCGTCGGCAGTCGGTCACCAGAGTCGTCGGCGAGCTGCGGGACCGTGGTCTGGTCGAGACCGGCTACGGCTGCACCGTGCTGCTCGACCTGCCCGGGCTTGCCGAGGTGCGGGGCGCCGACCCGCTGCCGTAGCCGGTGGGCGGTCGCCATCCCTGTTGCGCAGGTTGCTGTCGGCGCCGCGGCGGAAGGCGACTGGGCTGCGGCGCGGGTACGCACCGCGCATGCTGCTCCGTCGAGCTGACGCCCTGACCCGGATCTCCGTCCAACCCGCCGCGCTGGCCCCCGCAGGCAGTCGCAACACCGAGCCGGCGGTCGTGATGCGCCTGCGCACGCGACCGGGGCGGTGAGGATGCGCGGCGTATCGGCCATGCCCCGGCTGCGGCCGTGGACGCGCCCGTCGCAGGCTGTCCGGCAGCTACTCGGCGGTGCCACCGCACGAGCCAGCCTGCCGGTGGCGGTCGTCGTCGGCACGGTGCTGAGCCTGATCAACCAGGCCGACGTCATCGCCACCGGGACGGCCACCGTCACGGTCTGGGTCAAGGTCGCGGCGAACTACGTCGTCCCGTTCTTGACCTCGAGCACGGGCGCGTTGCTCGCGGTGCGGCGCCGGGCGCCCGCGCAGGACTGACCCGCCGTCGCAGTGTTGACGCCGGCGTCAGTCCTGCGGACGGGCGGGACGCCAGGTCGAGCCGGCGAACTCGCCGAACAGCCGGGCCGCGGCGATGCGCAGCCCGAGCGCGTACGTCGGATAGGGCGCGATCGTCTGCGCGAGCCGGCCGGCGAGCATGCCGGTGCGCATCCCGACGGCGGCCTGGGCGGCGAGCTCACCGCCCGCGGGGCTGACGGCGGTGAGACCCACGACCCGGTCGAGCAGCTGTGCGCGGGCCAGCGTGCGGGGGCCGGCGATGAGCTTGAGGTAGCCGTCGGTGTGCGCGGCGGTGCGCGGCCGGTCCAGCTCGTCCAGGGTGACGACCGCGACCCGTGCCCGGTCGCCGTAGGCCTGGTACGCCTGCTGTTCGGTCATGCCGACCCGGCCGACCTCGGGGTCGGTGAAGGTCACCCACGGCACGACGCTGTCGTCCCACTCGGCCGGCCCACCCGCGAAGCCGGGTCGGCTCCGCCCGGCGGTGAAGGCGTTGCCGGCGGCCAGGCGTCCCTGCTCGTCGCCGACGTGGGTGAACTGCAGCGCGCTGGTGCAGTCACCGGCGGCGTAGATGCGCTCGTTGGCGGTGCGCAGGTAGGCGTCGGTGACGATCTCGCCGTGTTCGCCCCGTTCCACGCCGGCCTGCTCGAGGTCCATCCCGTCGGTCGCCGGCTTGCGGCCGACCGCGACCAGCAGGTGTGAGCCGGTGACGCGATCTCCGCCGTCGAGGTGCAGGGTGGGCCCGGCTGTCACCTCCTGGACGGCGGAGCCGGTGCGGACGTCGACGCCGGCCCGCTCGAGCACGGTGGTCATCACCCGCGAGACCTCCGGCTCCTCCTTGGAGAGGATCCGGGGAGCGGCTTCCACCAGGGTGACTTTGGCGCCGAGCTGGCGGAACGCCTGGGCGAGCTCGACACCGATCGCGCCGCCGCCCATGACCAGCAGGTGCTCGGGCCGCTCGGTCAGCTCGAACACGGTGGTGTTGGTCAGCGGCCGGGCCTCGCGCAGCCCGTTAATCGGCGGGATGCTGGCGGAGGCGCCGGTCGCCAGCACGAACCGCTCAGCCGTCACGGTGCGCCCGTCGACGTCGACGCGTGCATCGCCGGTGAACCGCGCCCACCCCTGGACGAGGTCGATGCCCTCGCTGTGCAGCTGCTGCGGGCTCTCGTCCTGCGCGATCTGCTCGATGGTGCGGTGCACGTGCGCCATCACCTTGCCGAAGTCGACCTCGCCCAGCGGCGCGAGACCCCACTGCTGCGCGTCGCGGGCTCCGGCGACGCGGTGCGCGACGTCCAGCAGCGTCTTGCTCGGCACGCACCCGGCGAAGGTGCAATCCCCACCGGGCCGCGCCGCCTCGACCAGAGCGACACGCCGCCCGGCCTTGCGGGCGGCGCGGGCCGCGGACAGGCCGGTGGCACCTGCGCCGATGACCAGCAGGTCGTAGTCGCTCACGTCCGCTCCTCGTCGTCGCTCCTGCGGTGGATCGGGTGGCCGCCATACTGGTTGCGCAGCAGGGCGACGGACTTGGCGGCCGGCCAGTCCAGGTCGCGGTAGGCCATCAGCATCTGCTGGCTCATGCCGGTCACCGGGACGGGCACGTCGTTCTCGATCGCCCAGCGCACGACCCACTTCACCTCGTCGGTGTCCTCGACGTAGGTGGAGATCTGCGACGGGTCCGGCGGGACGCCCTCGGCCAGGCCGATACCGCCGTCCCGCAGCCCGTGGCCCATCAGCTCGACCAGCCAGCTGCGGATGACCGTGCCGTGGTTCCAGTGCTCGAACAGCGCGGGCAGGTCCAGCTCGTGGTCGAAGCGGCGGAGCAGCTCGACGCCCTCGGCGATGGCCTGCACCATCCCGAACTCGATGGCGTTGTGGACGAGCTTGACGAAGTGCCCAGAGGACGACGGCCCGGCGTAGAAGACGGCCTGGTCGTCAACTGCCATGCTCCGCAGCAGCGGCGCCACCACGTCGAAGCCCTCCCGTGGGCCGCCGGCCATGAACGCCGCCCCGGACCAGCCGGGCGCCTCGGCGATGCCACCGGAGGTGCCGATGTCGAGGAAGTGGACGCCGGTGTCGGCGACCCGCTCATGCCGGGCGCGCGAGTCCTCCCAGAAGCTGTTGCCCATGTCCGCCAGCACGTCCCCGGCCTGCAGGTGGGGCAGCAGCTGGTCGAGGTTGTCGTCGACCGGCTGGCCGTGCGGCACCCACATGAGCACGACCCGGGGTGACTCGAGCTGCGCCGGGACAGTGTCGAGGTCGTCGACGACCTGCAACCCGGCGTCGGCGGCGGCCGAGCGCGCCGAGTCGTCCGGGTCCCACCCGATGACCTCGTGCCCGTTCTTGGCAGCCAGCTGGCCCAGGCTGATGCCCATCCGACCGAGCCCGACGATGGCGAACCTCATGGTGCGACTCCTCTTTGCGATGTGCTGTCGCTCAGCCGTTGCCCGGCGCCGGAGGACGTCCCGCCTCGATGGCTACCTGCGTAGCCGACTGGCCCGCCGCCTCGGGAATCCACGGGTGGACAGCGCGGTCGGCGTGCGAGACCGCGAAAACGGCGAAGGACGGTCAGCCGTCGGCGGCCGAGCTCTGCCGTCGTGCCCACGGCCAGGTACCCGTCAGCTCGACCTCCAGCGCAAAGGACAGGAAGGTGCGGATCAGCACGATCAGGCCCAGCAGCCCGACGCTGGTCAGGGAGGGGTCGACGGCCACCGTGCGGACGATGTCGCCCGCGACGAGAAGCTCGAGCCCGAGCAGGATCCCCCGGCCGAGGCACCGCCGGGTGTCGGCGTAGGCGGCGCCCCGAGTCGCCTGGGACGACGCCCGCACGACGAACAGGACCGTGGCGAGCGCGACGCTCGCCAGGATCACCAGGATCCCCATCGCCTCGATCGCAACGCCCAGCGTCTCCGCGCCGTGCGCGAACGTCTCGTGGCTCACCATCCGCCCTCCCCGACTTGCCGGCGTGCGCAGCGCCGCCGCCCCGCCACCTGCCGCTCGGCCCGAGCCTCGCGGGACACCCGCACTGTGCACCGTGCGCCGCCAACTCCGACAACCCGCCTCGATCCCCGGTCGGGCGTGTCACTGTCGCAGTCGTGTACCACCACACGCTTCGGGGGTCCTCGACGCTCGGCGTTGCGCACCGCCGCTCGTACCGAGCAGCGTCGCAGCTGAGGTCGCGGCCGCGCTGCGCATCGCCTCATCGTGAGACGACAGCAAGCCACGTTGCCGTGCTGGCGTAGCTCCCCGCTCGCCGGGAGATCGATGCAGCCAGCACACCGTCGAACAGGAGCTTTCCGTGTCGTCCTCGCCCGCGCAGGCCGCAACGGCCTGGGCACCTGCGCTGGAGAGCCTGCGGCTGGTCGCCGACGGGCGCAGCGTGGCCGTCCTGGGCCGTGACGCCACCGTCCTGTGGTGGTGCGCCCCTGACCTGGACAGCCCGCCGCTGTGCTGGCAGCTGCTCGACCCCGAGGGCGGTGTGGCGCGGTTCGAGAACCTGAGCTTCTACGACTCCGACGACGCCCCGGCCGGTGCGAGCGCCAGCACGGTGCTGCGCGGCGACGACGGCCTGGTCGAGGTCCGCGACGCCCTGCTGACCGAGGGGGACGGGGTCCTGCTGGTTCGTCTGCTGCGCCGCCGGCCGGGCCGAGACGACGCCCCGGACCAGCAGATGACCGTGTCCCACCGGCTGCAGCTGGGCGGCTTCGACGCGCCGACCGTGTCGCTGCACGCCGCGGGGCGGGTGGCGGCTGGCGAGCACGTCACCGGCGACGGTCCCGTGCCGGTCGCGGTGTCGGCGCACCGGCACCGGCTCGACGGCGACAGCCTGCTCAGCGAGGTGGACCTGACCGGGACCGGGTGGCAGGCGCTCGTCGTCGCCGTCGGCACGCCGGGTGAGGTCGCCGAGGCGACAGCGCTCGCCGAGCGCGTCGCCGAACGCGAGCGTCAGGAGCGGCGGCGGCTCGATGGCTGCCTGCTGCCCCACAGCCACCCGGAGCGAGCGCTGGACGCGCTCGCGGTGATCCGCGCCAGCACCTACCAGCCGACCGGGGCAGTCGTCGCCGCCGTCACCACGAGCCTGCCCGAGGCCCCCGGCCACGACCGGCAGTTCGACTACCGCTACACCTGGCTGCGCGACGCATCGCTGAGCACCGCCGTGGCCGGACTGCTCGGCCAGGCCGAGGAAGCCCGCCGCTACCTCGACTTCGTCCACGCCGCGTGGGGCGATCAGGACCTGCTCACCCGACCGCTGGTCACCGTCCGCGGCGGTGAGGTACCGGCCGAGCGCGAGATCGACGACGTCACCGGCTGGGCCGGCTCCCGGCCGGTGCGGGTCGGCAACGGCGCCCGCCGGCAGCGCCAGTACGACGCGCTCGGGCTGTTCGTGGAGGCCGTGTCGGTGTACCTGCAGGTCGGTGGCCGGCTCGACGAGCGCACCTGGGCGCTCGTCACGCGACTGGCCGACCAGGTCGCCGATGACGAGCCCGGCGAGGTCAAGGACAGCAACGGCATCTGGGAGATGCGCCAGGCCAAGCCCCTGGTCGACGGCGACATCGGCCGCTGGCTGGTGCTGGACCGGGCCGTGTGGATCGCCCGCGGCTGGCGGCCGTGGACCCGCCGCGGGCACTGGAAGGCCGCGCGGGACACGATCGCCGACCGGGTCCGCGGCGCGATCCGCGACGACGGCATGCTGCCGCAGGCCTACGGCCAGTCGCCGCCGACACCGGACGCGTCCGCGCTCATGGCGATCGCCTTCGGGCTGCTCGAGCCCGGCGACCCCCAGGCGCACGCGCTCGTCGACGCGCTGCTCGAACACCTCGGCGCCGGACCGCACCTGTACCGCTACCCGCCCGGCGGCGACGACGGGTTCGGCGGCGTCGAGGGCGCGTTCCTGCCGATGTCCTTCCTCGCGGTGACCGCGCTCGCCCAACTCGGCAGGACCGACCAGGCGGCCGAGCGGCTGGACCGGCTGTGCGGCTCGCTGCCACGGCTGCTGTCGGAGGAGGTCGACCCGCAGACCGGCCGGCTGCTCGGCAACACCCCGCTGGTGTGGAGCCACGCCGAGCTCGCCCGTGCCGTGTACGTCCTGGACGCCGCCCAGCGCAGGCAGAAGTGGAGCCGCTGGGGGCTGTGGGCCTGGCGGCTGCAGCGCTACGTGCGCCTGCGCCACGAGCAGCGCGCCACCGACCGGGACGCCCCGCAGCAAGCAGACCGCTGATACGCACACCAGGAGGCACAATGCGCACCCGCACGCACCCGGCCGGTCCACCGGCCTCGACGATCCGCCCCGGCAGCGGCGGCATCGGCCGCGGCACCTCGCCGGCCGCCGAGG
>JALYMZ010000162.1 GCA_030773435.1 Actinomycetota bacterium
GTGCTCATCCTCGGCGGCCGGCGGCGGGCGACGACCGGGGAGCGGACGTTCACCACGGCGTCGCCGGTGCTGGCCGGTCAGCTGCAGGAGGTGGCGGTCAAGACGGCGGCGGCGGCCACCGTCCACCAGGTGGACGGGACCCACGGCGGTGCTGGCGCCCCGACGTACGCCGTCACCTTCAGCCGCGACGTGCACCGGCAGGTCGGGGGTGATGGCGGTGTGCGCGCGGGCACGGTACGCGTGGAGCGCTACGCGGGAACGGTCCACTGCGTCACGGTGCCCAACGGCACGCTCTACGTCCGCCGCAACGGCCGGCCGGTGTGGTGCGGCAACTCGCCGTTCGAGCACAACTCGATGACGTTCTACGTGCAGGCGCCGATCTTCGTCTTCCGTGAGTTCATGCGGCACCGGATCGCGTCCTACAACGAGGAGAGCGGGCGCTACCGCGAGCTGCGCCCGGTGTTCTACGTGCCCGGGCCGCAGCGGCGGCTGGTGCAGGTGGGCAAGCCCGGGGCGTATCGCTTCGAGGAAGGCACCCCCGAGCAGCACGCGCTGGTCCGGAAGGAGACCGAGGCGGTGTGCCGGGAGGCGTACGCCGCGTACCAGCGGATGCTCGACGCCGGGGTCGCGCGCGAGGTGGCGCGGATCGTGCTGCCGCTGACCGTTTTCTCGTCGATGTACGTCACGATGAACGCGCGCTCGCTGATGAACTTCCTGGCGCTGCGGACCAAGCGCGACCACGCCACGTTCCCGTCGTTCCCGCAGCGCGAGATCGAGATGGTGGCCGAGCAGATGGAGCGCGAGTGGGCGGCTCTGATGCCGCTCACCCATGCCGCCTTCGAGGCCAACGGCCGCGTCGCCCCCTGAGCCGCCCTCACCTCCGTCCGTTCGGCAGCCGCCACGGTAGCCGCCTCCATGTGGGCTGGGTTCCCGCGGCGCAGCGCCCGATGTGGCCTGCTAGCAGCTCAACTCGGGCCTTCCCAGGCGAAATTTCGCCGGGGAAGGCCCGAAACGGTCCGGGAAGCGCAGATGGATCGGCCCGCGCTCCCGGCGGCGGCAAGCGCCGGCGGCGGCCAGGGCCGGGGACGAGGCTCGCGACTGTGGCCTTCCAAGCGTTCACGCAGCGTAGCGCATGAAACACGCAGCGAATGCACGTGCCTGTTCGTGTAACACCGGAGCCGCCGCACGCGATATGGCGGGTGAGTCTCGTTGCTGTCCGGACCCCCGAGCGGGCAGCAACGAGACTTTCCCATGCGCGGCTCCAGCACTCGTGCCGGTACGGTCGCAGCCGGTAGCGTGAGCCGCATGCCCCAGTCCTTGGCACCGGCACCGGCGCCGTTCGGGCGCGTGCTGACCGCGATGGTCACCCCGTTCACCGACTCCGGCGACGTCGACCTCGACGCCGCCCAGCGCCTCGCGACCCATCTCGTCGAGCACGGCCACGACGGCCTCGTCGTCCTCGGCACCACCGGTGAGTCCCCGACGGTGTCCGGGGAGGAGGTGCCGGCACTACTCACCGCGGTCGTGGAGGCTGTCGGGGAGCGGTGCGCCGTCGTCGCCGGCGTCGGCACCAACGACACCCGGCACAGCGTGGAGCTGGCCCGCCAGGCCGAGAAGTGCGGCGCGGGCGGGCTGCTCGTCGTGACGCCGTACTACAGCAAGCCACCCCAGGAGGGCGTCGCGCAGCACTTCACCACCGTCGCCGACGCCACCGGCCTGCCGGTGATGCTCTACGACATCCCAGGCCGCACCGGCACCCGGATCGCCGCCGACACGTTCGCCCGCGTCGCCGACCACGAGCGCATCGTCGCGGTCAAGGACGCGGTCGGCGACGTGTTCGCCGGCTCCCAGGTGATGCAGCGCACCGGGCTGGCGTACTACTCCGGCGACGACGCGCTCAACCTGGCCTGGCTCACACACGGCGCCGCCGGGATGGTCTCGGTGGTCGGCCACGTCGCCGGCGACGACCATGCCGCCCTCGTCACGGCGGTGGATCGGGGCGACCTGGCCGCGGCCAGAGCCGTCTACCGTCGGCTGCTGCCAGCCGTCGAGGCGATCATGACGCGGACGCAGGGCGCCATCATGGTGAAGGCCGCCCTGCAGCTGCAGGGGGTCCTCGGAAACCGCGCCGTACGCCCGCCGCTGGTGGAGGCGACCCCTGAGCAGGTGGACCAGCTGCGCCCGGACCTCGTTGCCGCCGGACTGCTGGAGGACACCACCGGATGAGTCATCCGCACCCCGAGCTGGGCCCACCGCCGCCGCTGCCCGACCGCGCACTGCGGGTGATCCCACTGGGCGGGCTGGGCGAGATCGGCCGGAACATGACCGTGCTGGAGCACCGCGGTCGGCTGCTCGTCATCGACTGCGGGGTGCTGTTCCCCGAGGACCACCATCCCGGTGTCGACCTGATCCTGCCCGACTTCGAGCCGATCCGCGGGCGGCTCGACCGGGTCGAGGCCGTCGTGTTGACGCACGGCCACGAGGACCACATCGGCGCGGTCCCGTACCTGTTGCGCGAGCGCGGCGACCTGCCGCTGGTCGGGTCCAAGCTCACCTTGGCGCTGCTGGA
This sequence comes from Actinomycetota bacterium, assembly GCA_030773435.1. Taxonomy (GTDB): domain Bacteria; phylum Actinomycetota; class Actinomycetes; order Propionibacteriales; family Nocardioidaceae; genus JALYMZ01. Next base: position 2,570 of record JALYMZ010000162.1, read on the forward strand.
CGCCAAGCTGCGCGAGCACCGGCTGCAGAAGTCGCCGCGGCATGAGGTCGTGGCCGGGCAGATGGTCAGGTTCGGGCCGTTCGAGCTAGAGTTCGTCGCGGTCAACCACTCGATCCCCGACGCGCTCGCGGTCGCCGTCCGCACGCGCGCCGGCACGCTGCTGCACAGCGGCGACTTCAAGATGGACCAGCTGCCCCTGGACGGCCGCATCACCGACCTGCGCGCGTTCGCCCGCCTCGGCGAGCGGGGCGTCGACCTGTTCCTGGTCGACTCGACCAACGCCGAGGTCCCCGGCTTCACCACCCCCGAGCGGGACATCACCCCGGTGCTCGACCGGGTCTTCGCGGCGAGCAAGCAACGGATCATCGTCGCCTGTTTCGCCTCGCACGTGCACCGGGTGCAGCAGGTCATGGATGCCGCGGTGACGCACGGACGCAAGGTCGCGTACGTCGGGAGGTCGATGGTGCGCAACATGGGGGTGGCTTGTGACCTCGGCTACCTCACCGTGCCGCCGGACACGCTGATCGACGTCAAGGACCTCGGGTCCTACCCGCCCGAGAAGGTCGTGATCGTCTCGACCGGCTCCCAGGGCGAGCCGCTGTCCGCGCTGGCGCGGATCGCCCAGCGCAGCCACGACAAGATCAGCGTCGACCCCGGCGACACCGTCGTGCTGGCGTCGTCGCTGATCCCGGGCAACGAGAACGCCGTCTTCCGCGTGATCAACGGGCTCGCCCGCTGTGGGGCCAACGTCGTACACAAGGGCAACGCGCTCGTGCACGTGTCCGGGCACGCGAGCGCTGGTGAGCTGCTGTACGCCTACAACGTCGTGCGGCCACGCAACGTGTTGCCGGTGCACGGTGAGGTCCGGCACATGCGCGCGAACGCGGCGCTGGCCGTGCAGACCGGCGTGCCCGCCGACCGGGTCGTGCTGGCCGAGGACGGCGTGGTGGTGGACCTGGTCGACGGTGTGGCGCGGGTCGCGGGCAAGGTCGACTGCGGCTACGTGTTCGTCGACGGGTCGACGGTCGGCGACATCACCGAGACCTCGCTGAAGGACCGCCGCATCCTCGGCGAGGAAGGATTCATCTCGGTGATCGTCGTGGTCGACTCCGTCACCGGCAAGCTGGTCGGCGGGCCGGAGATCCACGCCCGGGGCTTCGCGGAGGACGACGCGGTGTTCGCCGACGTGCAGCCGCAGATCGAGGAGGCCGTCAACCGGGCGGTCGCGGATGGCGGGACCGACCCCTACCAGCTGCAGCAGGTGCTCCGCCGCACCGTCGGGCGGTGGGTGAACGCCAGGCACCGCCGGCGCCCGATGATCATCCCGGTCGTGGTCGAGGCCTGAGCCCGCCGAGGGAACGCGTGACTCGTGCACCGCTGGAGCCGGGGTCGCCGCACCAGCATCCGGAGGACCACGCCGGGCACGGGCGGCTGGCGTTCCGCCGCCGGCCGCCGGTGGAGGCCAGCGGCCGCGCCGGCGTCGTCCGCCTCGACCGTGGGGACGGAGAGCAGCTCGCCCTCGCCTACGTCCCGGCCGGACTCGGTGACGAACCGGTGCGGCTCGTGGTGCTCCTGCACGGGGCGGTGGCGGCGCGCGGCAGGCGCTCGACCTGCTGCTACCGGTCGCCGACGAGCACCGCCTGCTCCTGGCGGCGCCGAAGTCCAGCCTCGCCACCTGGGACGTCATCCTCGACGGCTACGGCCCCGACGTACGCCGGATCGACCGGCTCCTCGAGGACGTGACGGCCGCGCACCCGGTCGGCACCATCGCGGTCGGCGGCTTCTCCGACGGCGCGTCGTACGCGCTCTCGCTCGGCATCGGCAACGGTGACGTCTTCGACGCCGTGGTCGCGTTCTCGCCGGGCTTCGCCGCGCCGCTGGTCCGCCACGGTCGTCCACGCGTCTTCGTGTCGCACGGCCGGCGCGACCCGGTGCTGCCGATCGAGCGGTGCAGCCGCCGCCTGGTGCCACAGCTGCGCAGCAGCGGGTACGACGTCACCTACCGCGAGTTCGACGACGGCCACGTCGTCCCCGACCACGTGGTCGCCGAGGCGGCCGGCTGGCTCACGACCGGCTAACCGCGCGGCGCCCCCCCGGCCTCGTCGTCGTGCTCGGCGCGACGTTCGGCGCCGGTCTCCAGGTATCCGGGGTCGTCCCCCGCGACCCGACCGACGAACGTGTCGTTCGGCGTCGTACCGGTGGTGCTGTGGGTGTCCTCCGCCGCAGGGTCGGCGAC